>CAYQNT010000020.1:0-8320 GCA_964418865.1 uncultured Rikenella sp. | reverse complement strand
CCTGGCAATTGCATAAATCTTGTTCTGTGGCTCAAGGGCCATCCTGAGAACTACTTCACGACCAATACCTTTTGATGCTCCGGTTATTACTATATTCATTTTATTTTCAGTATTTTAGCTTGTCAGCATGGTTTTTTAAAGCAGACAATTACGGTAAATGTACTAATTTTGATTTTATTTGTAGCCTCAAAATGAGGTATCTCTATCACATGAAAAAGAGCCTGATAATAATAGCCTGCCTGCTGATGGTGATCACTGCCGCCGGACAGGGCCCGGAGTTTGGCGTCTCAAACGAGCGCCCTCCGGTAAAGCAACGGTTGTTTTTTGGCGGGTCATTCGGACTGCAGTTCGGCACCTACACCAACATTGAAGTATCACCCCTGACCGGTATATGGCTCCTGCCCAGGCTTGCAGTAGCTGCCGGCCCGTCATTCCAGTATTATAAGGATCCCTACGGAAAAACAGCCATCTATGGGGGCCGGACGATTCTTCAGTTTACCATAATACAGAACCTGAATAATATCATTCCGATAGGGCTGAATTCAGGCATTTTTGTACAGGGCGAATATAGGGCTCTCAGCCTTGAGAAATCTTTTTTTACTGCCTTACCGGACAGTGATGGCCGGCTTTTTTACAACGCCTTCCTTGCGGGTGCAGGGATTTCACAGTCGATGGGAAAAAGGTCCAGCACGAACATCACTTTCCTGTGGAGTTTAACAGGAGATGAATATGGCCTTTATAGTCTCCCCCCAAAGATCAGTAT
Organism: uncultured Rikenella sp.; assembly: GCA_964418865.1. Taxonomy (GTDB): domain Bacteria; phylum Bacteroidota; class Bacteroidia; order Bacteroidales; family VadinHA17; genus SR-FBR-E99. Next base: position 7,557 of record CAYQNT010000020.1, on the reverse strand, counting down.
TGAGTTCTTCTTTTAATTGATATAATAAGCATGAATATAAACAAAAACAAATAGTTATGAAAATAGAAAACAACAGATCCGTTTCACTTGTCTATACGCTTCATGAGGAGGATAAAAATGGCAGGACGATTGAAACGGTAGATGAACTGGCACCGATTACTTTTGTCTTTGGAACGGGCCGAATGCTGCCTTCCTTTGAAGCAAACCTGGCTGGGCTGGATGAGGGAACAGAATTTGATTTCGGTCTGAAAGCTGGTGATGCATATGGCGATAAACGCGAAGAGATGGTTATAAGCCTCCCCAGGAACCTTTTTGAAGATGAAGGCGTTCTGAGAAGTGAGATCTGCTATGTTGGTAATATAGTTCCGATGATGGATTCTCAGGGCAACAGGATGAACGGCGTAGTCGTTGAGATAGGCGACGCGTTCGTTAAGATGGATTTCAATCATCCGCTCGCAGGGGTTGACCTGCATTTTTCCGGAAAGATTATCGGTATACGTGAAGCTACACCTGAGGAGATGATGGGCTCCCAGACAGGTGGCTGTTCATCATGCAGCGGTCATAGCAGTGGCTGTGGCGGCGACTGCAGTTAGGAGACAATCATAATGAAGAACGGAGCACAGGAATATCAACCCCGTGCTCCGTTTTTTTTTGCTCTGGTGAAAATGGTTAGTCACGCATCTCTTGCACTCTCCCTATACCAGTGTCGCTTCTCCCTCTGACTTGGCTATGATCACAGCACCGCAGGTATCGCTGTATACATTTACTACCGTGCGGAACATGTCCAGCAGACGGTCTACTGCAAGTATGAGCCCGATACCTTCAAGCGGAAGGCCCACCGCATTAAGCACCACAGCCATCATCACCAGGCCTGCCATCGGTATTCCAGCCGAACCTATTGCTGCCAAAAGGGCCGTGAATACAACCACAATCTGCTGAACAATCGTAAGCTCAATGCCATAGGCCTGCGCAATAAACATCACCGCCACACACTCATAGAGTGCAGTGCCGTTCATGTTAATCGTTGCTCCCAGAGGAAGCGTGAAACTTGCTATCTTGTTAGACACTCCGCTCTTCACCTCTACAGTCTCCATGGTTAGAGGAAGAGTAGCGTTGGATGAGGAGGTGGAGAACGCTGTAAGGATAACTGTTGACATGTTTTTGAGATGTTTTATCGGGTTAGCCTTGCCGAGGAATTTTAACAGCAGCGGCAAGGTAACCATCATCTGTATCGTCAACCCAAGCAGCACAACCACTACATACATCCCCATGCTTCCAATTATCTCACTCACACTGTTGCCTATATTTATCTGCTGTGAGAGCACCTTGGCTATTATGCTGAAGACACCAAGAGGGGTGAACCTGATGACAAAGAGAGTGATCTTCATGATCACATCAAGAGTGGCATTCAGAACATCCATAAGAACTACACGTGATTTCTCGCCAACACGCGTAATAAAAAAACCTGCGAGGATAGCAAAGAATATGATGGAGAGCATGTGAGCCTCAGCCATAGCCTTGAGGATGTTTGTCGGAACAATGTTGATGAGAGTCTGTCCGAAGCTCTCCTTTCCGGTGGAAATATCCTCAACAGGTATCTGGAGTCCCAGATCAGCCCCTGTCCCGGGTTTTAACAGCTGCACCAAAATAAATCCGGTCACAATTGCCAGGAAGGTTGACAGGAGGTAATAGCCCATGGTCTTCAGCCCCAGACGGCCTAGGTTTTCGGCTGAACCCACATTAGCAACACCAGTTGTTACTGAACAGAAGATAAGCGGAACAATGATCATGTTAAGACCACGTAGAAAAATATCCCCCATCCAGTTGGTGTATTGAGTGAGATGCGGGAAGAAATAGCCGAATAGACCGCCTAGCCCCAGCATTATAAGTATCTGCCAGTGCAGCGCAAGTGAGAATTTTCGTTTTACCATTTGTTATGTCTATAGAAAAGGGTAGATGTAACCCCGGTTCACTTTAAGTGGATGAAGGTAATTAAAAGATTTATCCGCAAAAGATGTTTTAAATCACCTTGACAATTTTTCCCTCAGCTTACTGAAGAATATGTAACCAACGCTTAGAGCAGAATATGCAGCCGTTGCTTTCTGTGGAACAAGCAGTTGGGGCAATATTAGGGGTTAATAGCAGTCCATTGATTGTTTCAGGACTTAAAAATTCCTGGGGAGGGGAGGTGAAGTGTAAAAAAAATCAATTCTGAACGACTTAAGACAAAAGGTGTGACATGAAGAACACTCAAGAGAGCAATATTTTGATTTATATATAGAAATCATCTCTGGATTACAGATGTAACCACTAATAAACAACATTCAAATGACTATTGTAATTACATGTGTAATCGCGAATCATTTACAAATGTAAGAAATCATTGTAATCCGAAATGAGTTTATATAATTGCTTATATATTAGTCATATACGTATTATACATGAACCTTTTAATCAGCTTATAGCAGACTGATTGGCAACTATCAATTAGATTACAGCGTTTAAAGCTAGTTAATGTCAATATAATCAGCACGTTTGTACTTCTAAACTCAATAATTACTTATTGCATATAACTACCTTATTGAATATGGTATCCTTTGGCTCGAGACTTTTCACATAACTCATTTAATAGCATGGTTACAGATGTCAATACTGTAAAGTTACACGTGTAATTAATATATTATTTACATTTGTAAAAATCAAACTTTGATATGAAAGATCGTTTACTTGCCTTTTTACAGAACGAGAACAAGAGTTACGCTCAATTTGCAGAGGAAATTGGGGTTCAGCCATCTGGTATTTCCCATATTCTTTCCGGAAGGAACAATCCAAGCCTTGATTTTGTGACCAAGATGCTAAATAGATATCCTTCACTTTCAGCCGAATGGCTCTTGTTTGGACGTACTCCGATGTATAAGTATACCTCTGAACCTACTCTCTTTGATGAAGAGACCTCAAATATCGAATCTAAGGAGGGGAAGACAATGGAGCTGATCCGAAGTGCTGACGAGCGGCCGGAGGCGTCAGAAGAGCCTGCAAAGCACTCCTATGATGAAATTGCTGCACGGGATGAGAAGGTAAGTGGTCAAAAGAGGCTGATCAGGATGTTACTCATCTATTCTGATAAAACTTTTACTGAATACAATCCTTCCTGACATAATCCGTCCGAATTGTCTATTTTTACATGCTAATAAGTATTTGCGTGTGAAAAAGCGGATTGAAGATCTTACAGTTACCGGTAACAGGAGGCTTGCTGATGACTTTTTTATTATAGAACTCAGGTCTTCAGACTCTTTGCCGGAGATCAAGCCTGGTCAGTTCGTTCAGGCACTGGTTACAGAGAGTCCTACAACCTTCCTGCGTCGCCCTCTTTCAATCCATGACATTAACTTCGCTCTAAATACAATATCCCTCCTCGTGCAGATCGCTGGTCCGGGCACCGAGCGTCTCTCAAGACTTTCGCCTGGCGAAAGTGTCAATCTTATTTATCCTCTTGGAAACTCATTCAGCCTGCCTGAAAAGGGCGAGAAGGTTCTGCTTGCCGGAGGCGGTTGCGGTATGGCTCCCTTGCTATACCTGGGCAGAAAAATAAGCGAATCAGGAATTAAACCTCAGTTTGCACTTGGGTTCCGTAACCGGTCAAGGATATTGGAGCACAACGAGTTCACGAAGCTGGGGGAAGTGCACATTGCAACAGAAGATGGTTCTGACGGTTATAAGGGATTTGTCACCGATATCCCGGCATTCAGGGAGGAGAGCTGGGACAGAATCTACTGTTGCGGCCCTGAGCCCATGATGAAAGCTGTAGCAGCCTCATGCCGCAACAGGAACATTTTATGCGAGGTGTCACTTGAAAACCTAATGGCCTGCGGAATGGGCATATGCCTCTGTTGTATAGTGCCAACAACCTCCGGGAACCTGTGCTCATGCACTGACGGACCGGTATTCAACATAAATGACCTTCAATGGCAGATCTCACAATAAAGATTGGATCACTGGAGTTCCGTAACCCCGTCATCCTTGCCTCAGGAACATGTGGCTATGGTGCTGAACTAGACGACTTTATCGATATGTCGCAGCTGGGCGGCATTGTCGTTAAGGGGACAACCCTTGAACCCAGAGAGGGAAATACCTGCCCGAGGATGGCAGAGACGGCATCAGGAATGCTTAATGCTGTGGGACTGCAGAACAAGGGAATCGATTACTTTGAGAAGGAAATATACCCTCACCTTGCTGACTATGATACTCATGTCATTGTCAATGTGAATGGCAGCACAATTGAGGATTATGTTGAGCTCTCTCACCGTCTTGATAAACTTGAATCAATCGCTGCCATAGAACTGAACATCTCATGTCCAAACGTCAAGCAAGGAGGCATGATATTCGGTACTAACCCGGCATCAGCCAGGGAGGTTATTGCCGCAGTCCGCAAAGTTTACAGAAAGACCCTGATAGTCAAACTCTCACCTAACGTAACCGATATAACTGAGTTTGCACGTATCTCTGAAGAGGAGGGAGCTGAAGCAGTATCGCTGGTTAATACCCTGCTGGGTATGGCTATTGATGTCAGGACTATGAGGCCAAAGCTGTCGACTATCACAGGGGGACTGTCTGGCCCTGCTATCAAGCCGGTGGCACTTAGGATGGTATGGCAGACTGCAAGGGCTGTCAAAATACCTGTTATTGGCCTTGGAGGTATAATGAATCCTGATGATGCACTGGAGTTTATCATGGCTGGCGCAACTGCTATACAGGTAGGGACAGCCTCATTCATTGAACCACGAACTGCCATTCATGTAGTTAACGGTATAAAGAATTTCCTCATTCAGAAAAAATTTGATTCCGTTAGTAGAATTATAGGGATGATAAATAGGAATTAAGAGTGATTTACTTTAAATTTGTAAATTTAACGGCGGAATTTTTATCAATGACTAATTTATAAAAGTAAACATGGCAGAAAATTTACAAATTGACAATCTTGACAGAAAGATACTGGATATAATCACTAAAAATGCCAGAATACCGTATCTTGAGGTAGCACGCGACTGTAACGTATCTGGAGCAGCAATACACCAGAGGGTCCAGAGGCTAATCCGGATAGGTGTGATAAAAGGATCGGAGTTCAAGGTTGACCCGATCATGGTTGGATTCAGAACATGTGCCTATATCGGTCTTTACCTTGACAATCCCGGCAAATATAAGGATGTAATCAAGAAACTGAAGGATATACCCGAAGTTATTGAATGTCATTACACCACAGGTAATTACTCACTGTTCATAAAGGTTTATTGTCATGACAATGAGCATCTGCGTATGGTACTTACCGAGAAGATACAGGCAATCACCGGGGTAAAGAGAACAGAGACACTGATCTCCCTTGAGGAATCGATAAGCAGGCAGATACCGGTGCTTTCCGAGTAAAGCATAACGTTCTTTTTGAATACAATAGACGCCCGTTCCAGGCGTCTATTTTTGTAGTGGGGGCATGGGAAATAAAAAAAGGCAGCCATCGGCTGCCTGTGATCCAGCTGGGGCTCGAACCGGAGCGACCGTAAAAAAATGCCCGTTGGGCATTTTCAGGGAGCTGCCAGCTTGCAGGGCTGAGGGTTCGAGAGCATAAGACAAAAAAAGGCTGTCCCTTTTGGGACAGCCTGGGTGATCCAGCTGGGGCTCGAACCCAGGACCCCATCCTTAAAAGGGATGTGCTCTACCAGCTGAGCTACTGAATCAGTCTTTTTTTGAGTTTGCAAATGTATGGCAAAAAATAATCCTTTCAAAAAATATATGTGACTTTTACTTAAAATTATTAAAAAAATTCAATTGATACAAGTAACTTTAAATTCTGATTACATTTATCAGCTATCTGATAAAAAATGAAATCCGCATTATTCAAAGATAAAGTTGTGATAGTCACCGGCGCCTCCTCAGGCATCGGAAGAGCTACAGCACTCGAATTTGCACGACTCGGCAGCAAGGTTGTTCTTGCCGCACGCTCGGCAGAGAAACTGTCAGCACTGGAACAGGAAATCATTTCGATGGGAGCGGAGACACTATCTTGTGTCACCGACGTATCTATAGAAGACGACTGCAGGCAAATGGTAGAAAAAACTATCGAAAGATTCAGTACCATAAATATCCTGATCAATAATGCAGGGATCTCTATGAGAGCTTTATTTGACGATGTTGATGTTGCTGTATTAAAGCGTGTAATGGATGTGAACTTTTGGGGCACCGTATATTGTACAAAATATGCATTGCCCTATCTTGTCGCAAACAGGGGGTCAATTGTTGGAGTATCCTCCATAGCAGGGTTCCACGGTCTGCCGGGCCGTACCGGATATTCAGCATCGAAATTTGCGATGCATGGCTTTCTGGAAACAGTAAGGATTGAAAACCTGAAAGAGAAACTGCATGTTATGATAATTGCTCCCGGGTTCACCGCCTCTGAAGTACGCAGGCATGCATTGCTGGCCGACGGCTCTCAGCAAGGCAATTCACCGAGGGAGGAGAAGAAGATGATGTCTCCTGAGTATGTCGCCAGGTGGATCGTCAAGGGAATACGTAAAAAGAAAAGGAACAAGATCATGACCTGGTCCGGCAGATTCATCGCTCTGCTGCAGAGGATCATCCCGGCATCTGTTGATTATAGCATATATCTGGAGATGAAGAGAGAGCCGGATTCACCACTCAAGTAAACATCATGGCCGATTTAGCAGTACAAATACGTAACAGACAGCGTCTGGTGCTAAAGAGCCTGCCAGCACCCGCCACTGCGTCAGAACGCAGGTTATTCACCCTTGCAGCAGATATTGCCATGACGACTTATCCGGCTGACATATCGTTCTTCGGAGAACCGCTTGCGCTGTACTATATGGAGCTGGCGCGGATTACCGCTGCTGAGATCGGACTGACACTGCCTGCCGTGATAAGCGCACTCCTATCAGGTATCAGGGAGGGAAGCGATGGCTGGGATAAGATTGACCTTTTCAATGACCCATCGGTCAAGCAGGTAATTAAAGGACTTACCAGGGTGACAGCCCTTAAGGGCAGTGATTTCACTGGCCAGGCTGAGAACCTGCGTAAGCTGTTGCTCTCACTGGCAGACGACGGCAGGGTCATACTCATTGCTCTGGCGGAGAGGCTGCTGGCCATGCGCCGCCTTAAAACAATCCCGGAAAAGGAACGGCTGCCTATAGCTTCTGAGACCTACTTCCTGTTTGCTCCGCTGGCCCACAGGCTGGGCTACTACAATATAAAGTCGGAGATGGAAGACCTTGCCATGCAGCTTATGGAGCCTGAAGAATATGCAGAGATTGAATCCCGGCTGAAACAGACAACCACCTCAAGGAACAAGCTTATCAGGGAGTTCTCCGGACCTGTCACGGAAAAGCTTGATAATATGGGTATTAAGTATGAGCTCAAGAGCCGGACAAAATCAATACACTCCATATGGCAGAAGATGAAAAGCCAGGGAGTCGCCTTTGAGGAGGTCTATGACATCTTTGCCATACGCATAATCATAGACGCTGATACTGCACATGAAAAATCATCGTGCTG
>CAYQNT010000019.1:23088-33207 GCA_964418865.1 uncultured Rikenella sp. | reverse complement strand
GTCTGTTCAAAAATGGTACGTATCTTTTTAAAGTGATCCTCTTTCTTGCGGAGGTCTATTATCCCCAGGGTGATCAGTGACGGAGTCTTTCCTGTAATGCTTATCAGGCCGTAGCCGGTGACAGTTGTCCCGGGGTCAATTCCCAGTATGATCTTTTCACCCTGCCGGCTATTCACTTGGTGAATGCTTTGGGAGGACCAAGGAAGAGCTCCGTGGGGAGCTGATTGCCTTCGGAATAGATACGGTTGCGCCTTAAGGGTGCTGTCGTCTCTGCCTTTTTCCCTTCAAGTAATCCTATGGCTGCCTTAAGTGAGGCCTCCTCCGGGTCACCAAAGTCGTGGGTGATATCATCAGCTGCAAGCACATCGGCCGGAATGCCATCATAGAACCTACCTTGCCCGAGGGAGTTGACATATTCAAATGTGATTGGAGCAAAGACATATTTGTAATCAGGCTTAGGCTCAGCAGTTGAAGGGAAAGGGTATCCCCATACATTCATGCCGGCCGGCTTGCCGTGGGTTGCGTCACCAACAATTTTTACGGTAATATATGGCATCAGGCTGTTAATAACTACCTCACTTGCTGAGGCAGAGCCCCTGGTGGTGATAAACACAACACGGTTAAGTCCCAGAGGACTCTCCGTTCTGACAAACTTGTAGGTCTCATTCCAGTCGGCACCTACAACACTATTATACTGGAGTGAGTAGCATACCTTTGTGGTATCGTCCCAGGTCAGAACCAGGCTTGATAGCTGCTGGGCAATATCCATGTAACCACCGCCATTGTATCGAAGGTCTATAATAAGATCCTTGACGTTATTGGCCTTGAAATTCGCAAATGCCTCGTTAAGCTCCTGCTCAGAGGGGTCAATGAATGTCTCAAAGCAGAGATAGCCTGTCTTGCCGCTGGTGAGATTAAGTATCTTGGCAGCAGTCACCGAATTAATTTTGAAGCTTGCTTTTATGGCATCGTAGGTCACCTCATTGCCATCAGGGTTGATGAACAGGAATTTGTTTGTCACTCCTGCCGTTGCAGAACCCATGAGCGCATTATACTCTGCATTAGTCCCGGAGATAAAGATAGGAGCTATAGGTTTGTCATTAATCGCCTTGACGATCCATCCTCTTCTGACGCCCATAGGCCACAGGTCTGATCCTTCATAGAGACTCACCACCCTCACCTGGTTGGTGTTATCAAGGCTCATTCTTATGCCGTGACCAACAAAGCTTCCTTCCATTTGCGCCATAAAGCTTTTATAATCAGTTATAAAGCTCCACTTGTCCTTCGGTAAGTATCTGAGAGCCTCAAGGAGCTCTTCCGGTCCTTTATAGTCAGAGACCTTGACTGTAGGCATGGTACTTTGCCACAGGTAAGCATATTTCATAAGGTCATAAAACCCGTCACGGGCTCTTGTCTCAGCAGTGATTTGTGGTATGGGATCGGGTTTAGGATCCTTTTTGCAGCTATAGAGCAGCGGAATAGCCAGTATTGTAAAAAGAATTATCTTTTTCATATCGTAGTCAATTATGATACAAAAATAACAAAAAATATGCCGTTATCTTCAGGCTCTCCTGCTTCGGTTCTGAAACAACACGCTTCCGATGATAATGAGCAGCCCAATGGGGGTTGTATAATAAATAGGTTCGTCTATGATAAAGTGCAGTAGTATGATTGAGATAAAAGGGGCGAAGTAAACCAGGTTGCTTACCTTGTCTGTCGTCTCTGACAGCTGGAGTGCTTTGAGCCATAGCCAGAATGTGACGCCCATCTCAAAGATACCGCAGTATACTGATGCTGCAGCTCCCCTGAAGCTTATGTCATGGCTGAAGGAGCCGCTGAAGGCCATCAGCATGAGCATGTAAAATGATCCGAACATGAAATTTGTGAACAGCTTGACAGCCTCATCACGCCGGTCACGCATATTGAGCACAAAATAGAGTGCCCACAGCACGGCGCTCACCAGTGCCAGTAACACTCCCGTGGTATCTGATCTGCCGGGTTGCAGGGGAGCACCCTGCGAGGCTATGATATATACCCCGACAAGACTTAGCAGCAACGCAATAAAGCTGCGGGTGGGTATACGCTGGTGTAATAGCGGTATTGAGAAGAATACCAGTATGATAGGCCAGATCATGTTTATCGGTTGTGCCACCTGCCCCGGCAGACGGCTGTAGGCCGTAAGCAGCATGAGGTAATAAGTGACAGGGTTGATCAGCCCGAGCAATGCTGACCATTCTACTTCCTTCCGGGTCATCCCCTTTAGCATCTTAAGCTTCCCTGTGGCGGCTACGATAAGCAACAGCACGGCGGTTGATACCAGGGAGGTGATACCGAGCATTGTCACAATTGACAATTCGGAAAGTGCAATCTTAAAGGCAGTAGGAATAGTACCCCACAGAACTACGGCAAGAGCTGCATACAGATAGGCCCTGGAGTTGTTTTTCATTCTGTTCAGCTTATAAGCTCAAACCCTGTATAGGGTGCCAGAGCGGCCGGTATTTTTATTCCTTCGGGCGTCTGATTGTTCTCAAGCAGCGCAGCCACTATGCGCGGCAGGGCCAGAGCGCTTCCGTTCAGCGTGTGGCAGAGGGTCGTCTGCTTTGCTCCCTTCTCACGGAAGCGGCATTTGAGCCTGTTAGCCTGAAAGGCTTCAAAGTTAGAGGTAGAACTTACCTCAAGCCAGCGTTGCTGTGCTGCGGACCACACCTCGAAGTCGTATGTCATTGCCGAGGTGAATGACATGTCGCCGCCGCAGAGCCTCACAATACGATATGGCAGCTCAAGCTTCACAAGCAGGCTCTCAACATGTGCCACCATCTCCTCAAGAACCTCATAGGAGCTGGCCGGATGAACTATCTGCACTATCTCCACCTTATCAAACTGGTGGAGCCTGTTCAGACCTCTGACATGTGCTCCCCATGAGCCGGCCTCACGGCGGAAGCAGGCGGTATATCCTATGTTACGGATGGGCATATCAGCAGCATCGAGGATCACATCACGGTAGATATTGGTTATGGGTACCTCGGCAGTGGGGATAAGATATAGATTGTCAATTCCCACATGGTACATCTGCCCCTCCTTGTCAGGCAGCTGTCCTGTGCCAAACCCGGACTCCTCGTTGACGACAAGTGGCGGTTCTATCTCACGGTAGCCTGCTTTGCCTCCCTCATCAAGGAAAAAGTTTATCAGTGCCCTTTGCAGTTTGGCCCCCTGGCCTTTATATACCGGGAATCCTGCACCGGTGATCTTTATCCCGAGATCGAAGTCAATGATATCATATTTTTTTATCAGCTCCCAGTGAGGCATCGCATCGGCATGAAGCTCAGGTATAGTGCCTCCGCTGCGTACAACAACATTATCATCGGCGCTTCTGCCGTTTGCTACCATCGTGTGAGGCAGATTGGGGAGCTTTATCAGTTCGTTTTGCATCTCACGACCCACTTCGTCAAGAGTCTCCGTAAGATGCTTCTGTTTCTCCTTCATGGCACCTATGCCACTCCTGGCAGCTTCGGCATCATCCTTCCTGCCATCCTTCATCATTGACCCTATCTCACGTGAGAGGATATTAAGCTGAGCCTGGATCTCATCACTCTCAGTTTGTAACTCACGCCTGCGGAGGTCAAGAGCCAGAACTTTCTCAACAATATCTGTGGCGTCGAGATTTCTGACCCTGAGCCTTTCAATCACATATGATGATTGTTCACGGATAAGGTTAATAGTTAGCATATCAGAAGGATTATGGTAATCAGTGGCGTAAACTTAAAACAAAAACTCCTGAAAAGATGCGCTTTCGCGTATATTTTCAGGAGTCTTATACTATGATTATGGTGTCTTATTCCACTATGGGTATGATGGAGACGTAAGATTTGTTGCCACTCTTCTTTTTGAACGCTACCGTTCCGTCGATGAGTGCAAAGAGAGTATGGTCTCTGCCTATGCCAACGTTCTCGCCGGGATTATGTGGGGTACCGCGCTGGCGAACAATGATGCTGCCGGCTTTTACTACCTGTCCTCCAAAGAGCTTGACACCAAGCCTTTTACTTTCTGAATCGCGGCCGTTACGTGAACTGCCTACACCTTTCTTGTGTGCCATATTCTGTAATTTTTACTTTTTATCGGTTATTTTTTGTCCGGTTTCTTAGCGCTCTTTGCCGGAGCCTTCTTAGCGACTTCCTTCTTGACGGCTACCTTCTTTGCGGCCGGTTCTTTTTTAGCGGCGGCCTTTTTAACAGGCGCTTTTTTAACTTCTGCTTTCACCTCTTCAGCAACGGGGGCTACTTTCACTTCAGCTTTGGGAGCAGCTTTCTTCTTATGCTCACCAGCAGGGCCTATGCTTAGTATCTCAAGCTGGGTGAAGTCCTGACGGTGTCCGGTTCTCTTCTGATAACCTTTTCTTCTCTTCTTCTTGAAGATAATCACCTTGTCGCCTCTGGCGTGGGCCAGCACTTTCCCCTCAACTACGGTGTTGGCTATGAGAGGCTCACCTACTGTTACTGCTCCGTCATTATCAAGCAGGAGAACTCTTTCGAACTCTACATTATCACCTTCTGCTGCCTCAAGGCGGTGAACAAATATCTTCTTGCCTTCTTCCACCTTGAACTGTTGTCCGGCGATTTCTACGATTGCGTACATTTCCAATCTCTCTTAATTTTACTCCGTGAGGCGGACATGCTCATCTGTGCATGACACTTCTGCGGGCCCCAACAGATCTATGTTTTTCGGATTGCAAAGATATAAAAATTAACTTATTTACAAATCGCTCTCATAAATTTATTACCAGTCTCTTGTGGATAAAAAAATCAATCACTGGGAAGATAAAGATTCTTATTCTATATATTTGTCATAATTGGCCTGACGGGCAGTAAACCTGATTAACTATGCAGAACAACCTTATTCGTCTGAAGGTCATAGGCATTTCTTACAGTCAGACTCAGTCTGGTGCCTATGCTCTTATATTGGCAGAAGAACACGGAGAGCGAAGAATCCCTATCATCATTGGAGGCTTTGAGGCTCAGGCAATAGTCATAAAGCTGGAGAATCTAGAGCCTCCCAGACCGCTGACACATGATCTTTTCAGGAGCTTCGCTGAGGCGTGCGGCGTCACTGTGGAGCAGGTACTCATCAACAAGCTGCGTGAAGGGATCTTCTATTCCGAGATAGTTTGCACTGACGGTGAGAGGCGTTTTCATATTGATTCCCGCACCTCTGACGCTGTGGCTCTGTCATTGAGATTCGAGTGTCCCATATTCATTGAACCTCAGATTCTGAATGAGGCCGGCATAGTCATGAACGCAGGCACTGAAGAAGAGCCGAACAAGGAGGGCGAAGTGTTCCGGGAAAAGAAAGTGGTAGTCGCCAGCGAATATGGTGAAACTTCTCTTGAAGAGCTTAAGGAGATGCTCTCTGCCGCTATCAGCCGTGAGGATTATGAACAGGCAGCTGCTATTCGCGATGAGATGGCCAGGAGGAAAGAGAAAGGACAATAAATAGCATAGAAAATGAAGATTCTTAGTGTTTTGATTGCAGCATGGCTGATACTACCCATCCCACTGCTGTCCAAGGAGTATCATGTAAAGTCGCCTGACGGAAAGATATCCCTTTCGGTTGATGTGGCCGCCGCCGTCTCAGTGAGCATTGCATATGATGGTAAGACGGTCGTTGCTGACCTAAGCCCTGAGCTCCGGCTGGAGGGTGTGACCCTGCCGGGGCCAAAGCCTGTTGTGACGCGCAGTTTCATCTCACACGTGAGTGATACACTGGTGCCGGTTGTGCCACACAAGAACAGTATGATAGCTGATAATTACAACTATCTGACATTGAGGTTTCGCGGCGGCTTATCACTCGACTTCCGCGTCTATGATGATGGGGTGGCCTACAGGTATTCTACAGCACTCAGAGGAGATGTTACCGTGAGAGACGAACAGTTCACATTCTCACTTCCGGCAGGAGCAACAGCATTTTATCCGCTTGAGGGAAGCTTCATGTCACATAACGAACGCCTGTTCATTCACTCATCAATGGACACCATAGGCGAAATACATCTAGCCAGCCTGCCGGCACTCTTCATGACCGGTGGCGTTAATGTACTGCTTACTGAAGCTGATATACGTGATTATCCCGGGATGTGGATAACCGGCGACGGCAGGGGTGGGGTGGCCGGAACCTTCCCGGCATACCCTGCAGCAGAGATTGCATATAATGACCGTAATGTATATGTCACTGAGAGGGAGAGTTATATAGCCAGAACAAGTGGCACACGTACATGGCCGTGGCGACTGTTCATCATCACCGCTGATGACGCCGGACTGGTTGAGAGCGAGATGGTATACAAGCTTGGAGCCCCGGCTGCCCCGGGTAAAGACTTCAGCTGGATAAAGCCAGGTAAGGTGGCATGGGACTGGTACAATGCCAATAACCTGTATGGTGTCGACTTCAGGGCGGGACTAAACAATGACACATATAAGTATTATATAGATTTTGCTTCTGACAATGGCATTGAATACGTGATACTCGATGAAGGGTGGTACCGGCTGGGTAACGTACTAGATGTGGCTAAGGGGTTTGATGTAAAGGAGTTGTGTGACTATGCTGCATCAAGGAATGTGGGTATAATACTATGGGTAGTATGGAAGACATTTTATGACAAGATTGATGAGGCTCTGGCACAGTACGAAGAGTGGGGAGTTAAGGGTATAAAGGTCGATTTCATGCAGCGTGATGATCAGTGGATGGTTAACTACTACCATGAGGTAGCAGCAAAGACTGCAGAGCACAGGATGCTGGTTGACTTTCACGGGTCTTACAAGCCGGACGGCATTGAACGTACCTGGCCCAACGTCATCACCCGCGAGGGGGTAAAGGGACTGGAGAACAACAAGTGGAGCGATGAATGCAATCCGGAGCATGATCTGATACTGCCGTTTACCCGTATGGTGGCGGGGCCGATGGATTATACTCCTGGAGCGATGGTCAACATGCAAAAGCGCGACTTCGCGCCTGTGTTTTACAGGCCGGCCAGCCAGGGCACAAGGGTCCACCAGATGGCTATGTATGTTGTTTATGAGAGCCCCCTTCAGATGCTGGCAGACAGCCCGTCAAACTATAAACGCAACCAGGAGTGCACAACATTTATCGCCGGGGTGCCTGTCACCTGGGATGAGACCAGGGTGATTGCAGCAAAGACCGGCGATTATATTCTCATCGCCCGTAGAAAGGGTCAGACATGGTATCTGGCGTCTATGACCGACTGGGATGGGCGCACACTGGAGGCCGATATCTCATTCCTGCCAGAGGGGAATTATCATATGGAGCTCTTCAGTGACGGGATCAATGCCGATCATCACGGTGAGGATTATAAACATGAAATGATGGATATCGTCTCTCCGGGTATGCTGAAGATCAGTATGGCTCCCGGTGGAGGATGGGTAGCCAGGATCACATGTTCCAATGAAGAGCAACAATAGAACTGTATGAAGCAATATCTTGACCTGCTTAGCCATGTTATGGAGCATGGAGTTGAAAAGAGAGACCGCACCGGAACCGGTACCATTAGTACGTTCGGGTACCAGATGAGGTTTGATCTCTCTGAAGGTTTCCCGCTTATGACAACCAAGAAGCTGCATCTCAGATCGATCATCCACGAGCTTCTCTGGTTTCTTAGCGGAAGCACCAACGTGCACTACCTGCAGGAAAATGGAGTCAGGATATGGAATGAGTGGGCTGACGCCGATGGTAACCTCGGCCCAATATACGGATCTCAGTGGCGATCATGGCCTACGGCTGACGGAAAAGCCATTGACCAGATAAGTACCGTGGTCAGCTCCCTGAAGAACAATCCTGATTCACGACGGCATATCATCTCTGCATGGAATGTAGGTGAGATCGAGAAGATGGCTCTTCCACCATGCCATATCCTTTTTCAGTTCTATGTAGCCGGCGACAGACTGTCGTGCCAGCTCTACCAGCGCAGTGCCGATATTTTTCTTGGCGTACCCTTTAACATAGCTTCATATGCACTGCTGACGTTGATGATGGCTCAGGTGACAGGATATAAGCCGGGCGAGTTTATTCACACCCTCGGTGATGCCCATATCTACCTCAATCATACTGAACAGGTCAGGCTGCAGCTAACACGCGAGCCCCGCATGCTGCCTGTGATGACCCTCAACAAGGAGGTGAAGGAGATATTTTCATACAGGCATGAAGACTTCGCGCTCACCGCATATGACCCTCACCCTGCCATAAAAGGCGAAATATCTGTCTGATATGATCACTATCATAGTTGCTATCGATAAGAACGGAGGAATAGGTTACAGGAACAACCTCCTTGCACATCTGCCGGGTGATCTTCGGAGATTCAGAAAGATCACTATGGGTCACTGCCTGATCATGGGGAAAAAGACATGGGAGTCACTCCCCAAAAAGCCGCTGCCCGGCAGAAAGAATATCGTTCTGACTGACAATGAGCTTGATTGTTTTGAATGTGCAGAAACAGTCAGATCAATAGATGAGGCCCTGCAGCTGTGCGACTCAGGAAGAGAGGTATTCATCATTGGCGGAGGTTCTGTTTACAGGCAGTTCATGCCACTGGCCGACCGGCTTCTGGTAACACATATACACGAGGAGTTTCCGGCAGACACCTTCTTCCCGGAGATCAAGCCTGATGAATGGTATGTCTCTGCTCAGGAGGATTATCTCCCTGATGACCAGGGTGATCTAAGCTTTACCTACACATCATACCTTCGCCTCAGGTAACTTTATTTTCATTTTAGCGTTAAACTAAAAGTGTTTTCTGTCGTCTCAGAAACAGAGTCAAAATATAACACTTAACTAAAGCTACTATGAAACCCACATGCATTTGGAAGCACAATATGTTAATAGCTAGCAATATGTGGGCTGCATTCTGTCTTTAAACTAAATTCTAAAATGATGAAAACGAAAACATTAATCCTTACCTTAATTGTCGCAGGTTTGGCATTCGCCTCTTGTCAGAGATCGGAGCCGCTTGAGGCTACAAGTATTGAGGCCGCCGATGATGCTATTGTTGCCGAGGCTCTCTATAATGATGTATTTGCAACACTGGAGATTGCCACGGCGTTTGCTGAATTCCCCCTTAAGTCGGCAACCGTAATTGATACCTGTCCGCTCATCACTGTCACTTTTCCGGGTGAAGATCGCTGGCCCCGCAATATTGTTATAGACTATGGTACGTCATGCAGCGGGCTTGACGGTGTGGAACGCAGCGGGAAGATTATCATTGCACTTTCAGCAGGAAGGAAACAGGAAGGAGCTGTCCGCTCCGTCACATTTGACAACTACATTGTTAACTGTGCAAAGATTGAGGGCACTTTTGCAGTGGAGACCCTCGGGAAAAATAATAAGGGTAATCCCGTGTTCTCAGTTTCCCTCAGTGGTGGCAAGATCACCTTCCCCGATGATAAAATCATTACACGTTCTTTCCTGCGAGAGAGAGAGTATATAGCAGGTTATCCCACAATGAACCCGTGGGATGATGTATGTCTGATAACCGGTTACGCAACAGGCACCAACCTTGACGGAGTGGGGTACACTCATACTATCAGCAACCCTCTTGAGTGGCATGCTGCATGCAGGTTTTTTGTAAGCGGAACGATAAAGTTTGAGATTGATGGTGTTAAGCCTTTCCTGCTTGACTTTGGCGACGGAGAATGTGATGCCGCAGCTACTCTCTCAAGAGGTGATGAGACGAAGGAGATAACCCTCCGTTTCAGGCATCCGAAGTATCCTTCCGGTAAATCATGATTTTATGCCTGTAACCGAAGTATGCTCAGGCATGCAGACGTTGCAGGGGTTGAAACAAAAATCCCGGTCTGATGTCAGACCGGGATTTTTTATGATGCTTTAAGTATCTTCATATCTACCCTCTCGAGCTTATGGGCGGCATAATCGGGAGTTACAGTAAACTCTTTGAGGTCACCTGATGGCAGCTCGAACATAGCATCCATCATAATAGCCTCGCAGATGGCGCGGAGGCCCCTGGCGCCGAGCTTGAACTCCACAGCCTTGTCTACGATATAATCAAGTGTTTCGGGAGTGAACGTAAGCTCTATGCCATCCATGGCAAAGAGTTTTATGTACTGT
>CAYQNT010000019.1:15603-23078 GCA_964418865.1 uncultured Rikenella sp. | reverse complement strand
GCACGGGAAGCCGTCCGATGATCTCCGGGATGAGGCCGAAGGCACGCAGATCCTGTGGTGCAATATATTTCAGGAGGTTTTCTTTGTCATAATTATCACGGGAGAGGCTGGCGTTATACCCTACAACAGTAGTGTTAAGCCTTTGGGCTATCTTCTTTTCGATGCCCCCAAAAGCCCCACCACAGATGAAAAGAATATTCTTTGTATCAACGGGTATCATCTTTTGCTCAGGATGCTTCCTGCCACCCTGTGGGGGCACGTTCACCACTGATCCTTCAAGGAGCTTGAGGAGTCCCTGTTGTACTCCCTCACCGGAGACGTCGCGTGTGATAGATGGGTTATCGCCCTTGCGGGCTATCTTATCTAGCTCGTCAATGAATACAATACCCTTCTCCGCTGCCTTAACGTCATAATCGGCATTCTGCAGCAGACGGGTCAGGAGGCTCTCAATGTCTTCTCCCACATACCCTGCTTCGGTAAGGACAGTGGCGTCAACAATGGTGAATGGCACATGCAGCATTCGCGCTATGGTGCGCGCCAGCAGTGTTTTGCCGGTACCTGTCTCGCCAACCAGGATAATATTAGACTTTTCTATCTCAACATCATCACTGTCAGGTTTTTGCGTCAGTCTCTTGTAGTGATTGTATACCGCTACTGAAAGTGTTTTCTTAGCTCTGTCTTGCCCTATTACGTACTGATCAAGGAAATTTTTGATCTCTTCCGGTTTACGAAGCTTGATGCTGTCAAGGTTGAAGGTTGATTTGCTGCCAAGCTCCTCAACCATAATGTTGTGGGCCTGCTCAATGCACTGGTCGCATATATGTCCTTCAAGACCTGCTATCAGCAAGTTTGCCTCTTTCTTAGTGCGTCCGCAAAATGAGCATTTATCCATCAGAGAAGTTTTAGGCCTTGTTTCTTGACAATACTTCGTCAATCATGCCATAATCCTTTGCCTCAGAGGCTGTCATCCAATAGTCGCGGTCAGCATCCTTCTCCACCTGTTCAAGTTTTTTGCCGGTATGAAGTGCTATAACTTCGTACAGTTCCTTTTTGATCTTCAGTATCTCTTTGACAACTATCTCTATATCAGACGCCTGACCCTCTGCGCCTCCCATAGGTTGATGAATCATTACGCGGGAATGTTTAAGGGCTGACCTCTTACCTTTGGTACCGGCAGTCAGCAGTATGGCGCCCATAGAGGCAGCCATGCCGGTACATATTGTGGCAATATCTGCAGAGATATACTGCATAGTGTCATAAATGCCCATGCCTGCGTGAACTGCACCACCAGGAGTATTAAGATAGATCTGTATGTCTTTGCCCGGATCAGAAGAATCAAGATAGAGCAACTGGGCCTGGATGATGTTTGCTACATAGTCATCTATAGGCAGGCCGAGAAATATTATACGGTCCATCATCAGGCGCGAGAAGACGTCCATTGATGCTATATTCAGCTGACGTTCCTCAATAATGGTGGGAGAGATATAAGAGTTATTCGCTGATATGAATTTGTGCATTGTGAGACTGCTTATGCCGAAGCGGTCAGTTGCATATTTACCAAAATCTTTAGTGTCTGACATGATTAATATCTTTAATTGAATGTCAAATATACGAATTAATGGATATTATAGTTTCACTTCTTCTCGAAGAGCTTGTTGAACTCTTCAGCTGAGACCTTCTTGTCATCCACCTTCACAGCCTCAATTATTATATCAAGTATTCGCGTGTCAAGAACCTTCTCAGCAATCCTGCGAGCTTCATCCTCCTTCTTAAGCATGTCTCCGGCGAATGATGTAACCTGCTCATCAGTTGCATAGTAGAGGCCGTACTGAGAGAACTGGGCTCTGGTAAAAGCCTTTGCCTCTGCAAGTATCTCCTCATCAGTGATCTTAAGGTCGTTGTCCTTTGCTACCTTGTTTTTTATCAACTGCCAGCGAAGGTCATCGCGGAAATGATCATAGTCCTTCTCAATATCCTCAGCGGTTGTCTTCTCATTTACCCTCACCAGCCACTTTTTCAGGAATTCGTCAGGAAGGTCGAACGGGGTTTTGGCAAGTATCAGGTCTCGTGCATCAGTACGCAGTTTATAGTCAGTCTCGCGGCTGAAGTATAGCCTTATCTCATCCGTCACCTTAGCCTCAAACTCCTCTACAGTGCTCACAGCTCCCTCACCATATACCTTGTCCCACAGTGCCTGGTCATTCTCTGCCGGCATGAACCGCAAGACCTCTTTAATATTTATTGTATAGATGCCGTTAAGGTCTTCCACCTCTTCCTTCTTCTTCCGGAGAAGCGCAGCTATCTCGTTGTCGTTGGGGAATGCCTTGCGGATATCGAAGTTGATGGTATCGCCCACGGTTTTGCCGGTGAATTCTTTCTTCAGCTCTTCATCCTTCATAACCTCCAGGGAGAGGGTGGCTTCATCATTTATGACCTCTCCATCGGCTGAAGTGAGTGTACCTTTAATAGTGTCTTTCTCTTCCGCCTTCTCCACATTCAATAATTCGCCATTACGACGTGCGTAATTGTCAACATAATCAGCCACCATTTTGGTATCAGGCTCAATCATGTAGCGGGTCAGCTTCTGCTTTTTAGTGAGGTTGACCTCAAACTCAGGTGCCAGGCCCAGCTCAAAGGTAAAGGTGAACTCGTCGGATTTGTCAGGATCAAAAGTATGTTCATCATGCTTTGGAACCGGATCACCAAGGATATCAAGCTTTTCATCCCGGATATAATCTGATAGGCTCTCTGAGACGATGGTATTGATCTCATCGACAAGCACACTTGAGCCGTACAACTTCTTTATCATACCTGAAGGTACATGGCCCGGACGGAATCCCTTGATGTTGGCCGTTCTTTTGTATTCCTTCAGTTTCTTCTCGACTTTCTCTTCGTAATCGGCTTTTACAATGTTAATTTTGACGGCTGCATTCAATGCGTCAATGTTCTCTCTGGTGACATTCATCTTTAACAGTTTTACTATCGATTTAAAAAACCGCCTTAACATCTGCCGGTATTGGCATTGCATAGCCCCTATGGCTAAGAACGGCCGGCGGA
Source organism: uncultured Rikenella sp. (assembly GCA_964418865.1). Taxonomy (GTDB): domain Bacteria; phylum Bacteroidota; class Bacteroidia; order Bacteroidales; family VadinHA17; genus SR-FBR-E99. The sequence goes on along the minus strand of CAYQNT010000019.1, from coordinate 20,021 downwards.
CAATAAGAGCGGCGCTGTTGTTTAGTGCGGATGAAGGGACTCGAACCCCCACGCCCTGCGGCACAAGATCCTAAGTCTTGCTCGGCTACCAATTACGACACATCCGCAAAATGTGGCGCAAAATTAGTAAATAATACGAAGTTACAATAGTGCAGCGTTTAAATTACCTTCTGAGCTCGAAGTTCTTGCCGAGGTATAAGTTTCTCACCTGCTCATCATCAGCAAGCTGTGCGGAGGTGCCCTGCTTAAGAATTTTACCCTCGAAGAGCAGATAGGCGCGGTCAGTGATAGAGAGAGTCTCGTGTACGTTGTGATCAGTGATAAGTATGCCTATGTTCTTATCCTTGAGGTGTGAAACTATCATCTGTATATCCTCCACGGCTATGGGGTCAACGCCGGCAAAGGGTTCGTCAAGCAGGATAAACTTAGGTTTAAGTGCCAGTGCGCGCGCTATCTCTGTACGCCGGCGCTCTCCTCCCGAGAGTTGATTGCCCAGACTCTTTCGTATGCGGGCCAGACCGAACTCCTCAAGGAGTAACTCCATTCGTTCTTTGCGCTCCTCCTTTTTCATGTCAGACAGTTCCATGACCGCCATCAGATTATCCTCAACGGTCAGCTTGCGGAAGACTGAGGCCTCCTGAGCCAGATACCCTATACCCATACGTGAACGGCGATACATTGGGTAGCTCGTGATCTCGGTATTGTCAAGCCATATCTTTCCCCCGTTGGGCTTTATCAGTCCAACTATCATGTAGAACGTGGTGGTCTTTCCTGCGCCGTTAGGCCCAAGCAGCCCAACGATCTCTCCCTGCTCAACCTCCACGGAGACATCGTTGACGACAGTCCGGGTCTTATAGCGTTTCACCAGGTTTGTTGTATAGAGCTTCATCCCTTTAATTATTTAATCTCACCGGTTGCTGCCGCAGCTTCTGCTGCATCATTTTCGGCACGCTGCCTGGTGACTCTTGCCGCAATAAAGATACTCACTTCATACAACAGGAGAAGCGGAATGCTGACAAGTATAAGACTGAAGACGTCAGGAGGAGTGATCACGGCAGCCAGGATCAGAACGACTACTATGGCGTGCCGGCGGTAGGTGCGCATGAATGCCGGGGTGATGATACCAATCCGGGCAAGGAAGAATACCACAATGGGAAGCTCAAAAGTTATCCCTGCAGAAAGTGCTACGGAAGTGACCGTGCCAATATACGAGGTGATGTTTATCTGATTATTTACCAGGCTGCTGACACGATACGATCCGAGAAAATTTATAGAAAGAGGGGAAATGATAAAGAAGCCGAAAAGGATCCCTGCCAGAAATAAGAGCGAGGCCATAGTAACCGCTCCCCGGGCATATTTCCTCTCCTTGTCATAAAGGGCAGGACGAAAGAATGACCAGAACTCCCAGAATATATAGGGGAACGCAATGATCAGTCCGGCCACAAGTGAAATGGTGATATGTGTGGTGAACTGCCCTGAGAGCTTAATGCTTATCAGTTCAACAGGATCCTGGTTAATGCAGAGTACCGGCACATGCAAAAGATCAGCCAGCTGGCAGAGCAGACGGTTGGTGATGAAATCCGGATTGTTGGGGGCAAGGATAACGTGATCAAAAATGACATTTTTGAACATAAAAGCTATGATGGCGCCGACAACTACGGCAATCAGTGACCTTATTATATGCCATCTCAGCTCTTCAAGGTGTTGGAGAAAGGTCATCTCACCGTCTGAACTTTCACCTTTTTTTTTCTCATTGCCAGCCATGCCGGAAAACTTTTTAAAGCGTGTAAAGATGCTAAATCTTCTGTTTCAAAACAATATCTCCGGGCACCGACAGCCCCTGAAACATTTATCATATAGATGATAAAAATATTTGACATCTATTATTATTTCAGTTACATTTGAGTTAAGCGTAATAGGTTGATTAGCCTGAAAAATTCACAAAATTTTTCATACGAAGTGTCGGCGATTGATAATCAGGACTATATCTCTTTTTAATAATTGAGACGTTATGATTGTCAATGTCAGGATTAAGCCTGACAAATAGGGTAAATTCAATTATTTCGTCGCCCTCCGTGTGATTAATACACTTTTGTGAATTAATCAGGTCAGAGAATGCGTAACTTGTAACTATGATTTGTGTTACTTAATAAAATGGGGAGAAAAAAAATCTATGTATACTGATGCTTCCATCCATGACTATCTGAAGCGTTATTTCGGGTTTGACAATTTCAAGGGCACTCAGAAGGGTATCATCAGGAGTGTGCTTGACGGGAATGACACCTTCGTGCTTATGCCTACCGGTGGAGGCAAGTCGCTCTGCTACCAGCTGCCTGCGGTGATGATGGAAGGCACAGCGGTAGTCATATCTCCGCTGATAGCACTGATGAAGAATCAGGTTGACGCTATGCGTAATTTCAATAGCACTGATGATGTCGCACACTTCCTCAACTCATCCCTTACCAAAACGGCTATAGCACGTGTCAAGCAGGATGTGATATCTGGAAATACCAAGCTTCTTTACGTGGCACCTGAGTCGTTGACCAAGGAGGAAAACATTGAATTCCTGAAGAGCGTCAAGGTCTCTTTCTATGCTGTTGATGAGGCGCACTGTATCTCAGAGTGGGGGCACGATTTCAGGCCGGAGTACCGCCGTATACGTCCTATAATTGATACCATAGCACGGGCCCCGATAATTGCCCTTACAGCCACTGCCACCCCAAAAGTGCAGCATGACATACTGAAGAACCTGGGGATCCTTGAAGCAGAGGTATTCAAGTCGTCATTCAACAGACCCAACCTCTATTATGAGGTTAAGGCCAAACAGGATGCTGCTCGTGAGATAATCAAGTATATAAAAAATAACTCCGGCAAGTCGGGCATTATCTACTGCCTCTCTCGCAAGAAGGTTGAGGAACTAGCCGAGACACTGAAGGTCAATGATATAAAAGCTCTGGCCTATCATGCCGGCATGGATTCGGCGACACGGACGGCAAATCAGGATAAGTTCCTGATGGAGGATGCAGATGTGATTGTGGCTACCATTGCCTTTGGCATGGGCATAGACAAGCCTGATGTGAGGTACGTCATTCACTATGACATGCCCAAGAGCCTTGAGGGTTATTACCAGGAGACAGGTCGTGCAGGACGCGATGGCGGCGAGGGAAGGTGTATCGCCTACTATAGCTATGATGACATTGTCAAGCTTGAGAAGTTCATGCAGGGCAAGCCTATAGCTGAGCAGGAGATAGGCAAGCAGCTTCTGCTTGAGACCGTCTCTTATGCCGAGTCATCAACATGCCGCCGCAGGATACTGCTTCATTACTTCGGTGAAGAGTATACGCAGGAGAACTGTGAGGCATGTGATAACTGCCTCCACCCGAAGACCCAGTTGGAAGGACAGGATTATGTTGTCAACGTGCTAGAGACCGTGCTGGCAGTGAAAGAGAAGCACAAGGCAGACCATATTGCCAGGATACTTGCCGGCATGATGAGCTCAGCCATAAAGTCTTATAAGCATCACAAGCTTGAGACCTTCGGCATTGATGAGGAGAAGGATGAACGATTCTGGAACATGGTTATACGCCAGGCGCTCATCAACAGGCTGTTAGACAAGGATATAGAGAACTATGGGTTACTGGGGCTGACGCCTAAGGGCCATAAGTTCCTTGATAATCCGCAGAGCCTCCTTCTCACCGAGGATCATGACTATACCGAGACTGATGATGATGATGCCTCGTTTGGTGCACGCACGGCGGCGGCCGACGAGGAGTTGCTGAGCATACTTAAGGATCTGCGGAAGAAGATAGCGAAGCATGCAGGCCAGCCTCCTTATAATATCTTTCAGGATCCTTCACTGGAGGAGATGGCTATACATTATCCGGTCACCCTTGAGGAGCTGCAAAATATAACCGGCATCGGTGCCGGCAAGGCACAGAGGTATGGCAGTGAGGTGGTGGAAGTGATCCAGAGCTATGTGGCTGACAAGGAGATCATCAGGCCTCAGGACATGGTTGTCAGGTCTATAGTGAACAAGTCAGGACTGAAGGTATACATCATACAGAGCATAGACCGCAAGATGCCCTTTGAGGATATATCTAACGCCAAGGGCATTGAGTATGATGAGCTTCTCACTGAGATTGAGGCTATAGTGAGCTCGGGGACGAAGCTGAGCGTCGATTACTATGTTGACGCGGTCATTGACGATGACCGCCAGCAGGATATCTACTCATACTTCATGGAGGAGGCTGAGAGCGGGTCGCTGGAGGAAGCTATCAATGAGCTGGCAGGTGAGTTTGAAGAGGAAGAGATAAGGCTGGTGCGGATAAAGGTGCTGGCGGAGGGGAATTAGCAGTCAGCAGTCAGCAGTCTTCAGTCGGCAGCCAACAGTCAGCAGTCCATAGCCTTCAGTCCGCAGT
>CAYQNT010000019.1:710-15503 GCA_964418865.1 uncultured Rikenella sp. | reverse complement strand
CTTCAGTCCGCAGTTCGCAGTCGGCAGTCCACAGTCCACAGTCCACAGTCCGCAGCCTTCAGCCACAGTGGGTCAGGTGATAGCAAGACTGAGTCTCGCATGCGGTACGAGAGAACTTCATATCTTCAAAACATACGACCTGCTGCCGTGCGCCGGGATGCCATCATCGCGATCTAAATTGTCGTGATGATGGGAGCAGGCTGAGTACTGCCACGGTGGCAAAATAAAAAGGATAGATAAACTCAGACAGGAGGAAGGGTAGGAGGGGCATTTTCTCCCCTCTCTTTTTTATGTTATGCGCGGTGATGAGGTAATCCGGCAACAGTCTTATGCCATAGAGGGCGGCCACCAGTGGAAGGTATTGCAGTGATAAGACTGTTGCCACTGCGGCGGCGGTGACGGCGGCGTTGCACGCCGCCGTGGCTGCGGCGAGGGTGAGGGTGGAACCATCACGGTAATGAAAAGTTTTCGAGGCCCAGCGTGCCCGCTGACGTAGCAGCGCCGCAGCCGTGACCGCTGAAGCGGTCTCCACCGCCGCTGTCGTGCTGCCCGCATACCGGATGACACCCCCGGCCCGGCTGACAGCATGCAGCAGGAACATATCATCACCCGACGGTAAGTCAGGGTGCAACTCACCCACATGCCTGAGATAAACCTCTCTTCTGAATGACATATTTGCCGCGTTACACATCACCGGGTGTCCTGCTGCTACCGCTGACTCTGTTATCGCCTGCAGCGCAGAGAACTCAAACACCCCAAAGTGCGAGCTGAAGCTCCTGCCCGGTTTCTGGAAAACCTCTCCCAGAACCATATCGGCACCCACGCTGCCATAAATCAATGCATGTTCCATGACCCATTCATAACCTACAAGACAGTCGGCATCGGTTGTAAGTATCACATCACCTGAGGCTTTTTCAATACCAGTGCGTATAGCCTGTTTCTTGCCTGCCTGCTGGTTGTATAACAGGGATTGATTCCGGGATGATGCCCTGCCGGAGCGTATAGGCCGTTTCTTGCCGGCATACAGGCTGTATATCAGGGAAAAACTGTGCTGAGATGATTTGCCGTAGTTTTTAATGTACTCGCTGACAACAATTGGCGTACGGTCGGTGGAATCGTCATTAACAACGATTATCTCCAGTAATCCAGACGGGTATCTCTGTGCTGCCAGTCCAGCAAGGAGTGGGGTAATATGTTTCTCTTCGTTGCGGGCGGCAACCACCACCGTGACCTTTGGAAGAACTCCTGCCGCCGGCATCACCCCGCCCCGCCTCCTTGCCATATTCACCCACAGTGCGAAGATGCCTGCGGAATAGATAGTTACTGGTATGATAAGCCACCACATAATATATAGTCTTCAGTCTTCAGTCTTCAGTCTTCAGTCTTCAGTCCTCAGTTCTCAGTTCTCAGTCTTCAGTTCTCAGTCTTCAGTTCTCAGTCCTCAGTCTTCAATCTTCAGTTCTCAACCCTCAATATCACAGATTGTCAGAGCGTTAACAACTGCCGGCTGCTGACTGCTGACTGCCGGCTGCTGACTGCTGATTGCTGACTGCTGACTGCTGACTGAAGGCTGCCGACTTACTCCATGCTCCATGCTACACCATCCACTCGTACATTTTATAATGCACGCCATTCATCCCCAGTGCCTCGTAGGTCTTCTGGGCAAGGACGTTTGCCGAATCAACATAGAGGCGCAGACCGGTAACGCCCTGCTCCATACCGTCCTGTTTTACATGCTCGTACATCATCCTGAAGATGCCTTTACGGCGGTATGCAGGTATCACGTAGACTGACTGGATCCACCAGACACTGGCATTACGCCAGTCGCTCCACTCATATGTTATCATTAGTGAAGCCACCACCTTGCCGTTCTCTTCAGCAACATAGTACTCTCCTTTGCCGGAGTCATGAAACAGTGCCATCACGCCCCTGGTTACCACATCATTTTTCAGCTCCATCCCTTCCGTCTCCATGGCCATGGCCTTCTGAAAGCCAATAATTGACGGTGCGTCATCGCGGGTTGCTTTACGAATTGTTATCATCTTTTAAATTATTTTGTCCATTATCTCTTTTAACCTGTTGCTTCGCTCGGTCCTGCGGTCTTGCTGTCTGTCGCTGCGCTCCGTCTGAAGTCTCAAGGTCTTAAGGTCAGAAGGTCTGCGGACTGATGACTGAAGATTGCTCTACAGCCTCCGGCTTTAGGCCGGCGGTCTCAGACCGCCCGCTACCTGCTACCCGCTCCCTGCTCCCTGCTCCCTGTTCCCTGCCTTCAGACCTAGTACTCATCCCATGCCTTTATCTCTAGCTCGCTCTCTGCCAGGCTGCAGAAGGCATGGATGAAGGCTGATGCCAGCCGTGCATTGGTGATCAGCGGTATATTATAATCTACGGCACTGCGCCTTATCTGGTAATCGTTGTTCAGCTCTGTGGCCGACAGGTCCTTAGGGATGTTAATAACAAGATCAACCACTCGTTTTTTTATCAGCTCAACAGTATTTGGTGACGCCTGCTCATCGGGCCAGTGGGCCATCTCGGCCTCCACGCCGGCGCTGAGGAGGAACTGCTGGGTGCCTCGCGTGGCGTAGAGCTTGTAGCCACGGCCCTGCAGCAGTCTGGCAGCCTCCAGCAGGTCAGCCTTTGACTTGGCAGGGCCTGAGGAGATCAGCACTGCCCGTGTAGGCATGCGGTAGCCTACAGAATACATTGCCTTAAGCAATGCTTCATAAAAGCTGTCGCCGATGCATCCTACCTCCCCTGTTGATGCCATATCGACACCCAGAACAGGGTCAGCCTTGGCAAGACGTGAGAAGCTGAACTGAGGGGCCTTGACCCCTACATAGTCGAGATCAAAGACCGATTTATGCGGCTTCTCCCAGTCAGCGCCTATCATTATTCTCGTAGCCAGCTCAATAAGGTTTACCTTCAACACCTTGGAGACGAAAGGGAAGCTGCGGCTTGCCCGCAGGTTGCATTCAATGACCTTTATATCATTGTCGCGTGCAAGGAATTGTATATTGAACGGTCCGGAGATATTCAGCTCCCTGGCAATCTCTCTTGCAATACGTTTGATACGTCGCACGGTCTCAAAATAAATCTTCTGCGGGGGGAAGACTATTGTGGCATCACCCGAGTGTACGCCGGCAAACTCCACGTGCTCGCTGATGGCATAAGCTGCTATCTCGCCGGCAGCGGCTACAGCATCTATCTCTATCTCCTTGGCATACTCAATGAATTCAGAGACCACCACCGGATGCTCTTTCGATACGCTGGCCGCCAGCTCAAGAAAGAATTCCAGCTCGGAGTGGTTTGAGACCACGTTCATTGCTGCACCCGAAAGCACATAAGAGGGACGTATTAGTACCGGGAACCCAATCTCCTCAATGAAACTCTCTATCTCTTCAAACCCCCTGAGTTCTCTCCATCTCGGCTGGTCAACGCGCAACATGTCGCACATCGATGAAAACTTGTGTCTGTCTTCAGCTCTGTCTATCGATTCTGGCGGCGTGCCAAGTATCGGTACCCCCTGCCTATGCAGTCTCATGGCCAGGTTATTGGGTATCTGACCGCCCATTGACAGGATGACTCCCTGGGGTGTCTCCAGATCAATGATATCCATCACCCGCTCAAACGACAGCTCGTCAAAATAAAGCCTGTCGCACATGTCATAGTCTGTGCTTACGGTCTCCGGGTTATAGTTGATCATCACCCCCCGCAGCCCCTCGTGTCTGATGGTGTTTATTGCATTTACCGAACACCAGTCAAACTCCACGCTTGACCCTATGCGGTAAGCGCCTGAGCCAAGCACCACCACTGACTGCTTGTCGTTCTCGTACCATATATCGTGCTCAATCCCGCTGTATGTGAGGTATAGATAGTTGGTCATGGCCGGATATTCGGCGGCAAGAGTATCTATCTGCTTGACATAAGGCACTATGCCTTTGTTTATCCGGTAATGGCGGACACTGAGCATTGCCTCATTGATGGAGTGGTTGTCAGGTTTGATGATATGACGGGCCAGCTGAAAATCGCTGAACCCGTTTATCTTGGCATGAAGCAGCTCGCTGTCGGGGAGACTCTCTATGGTGTCATACCTTTCAAGGTCTTTCTTTATATTGCTGATATTTTGGAGCTTATATAGGAACCAACGATCGATCTTTGTCAATTGATGGATCCTATCAATGTCGAATCCTTTATCCAGAGCTTCAGCTATGGAGAATATACGCATGTCAGTCGGCTCTGAGAGTTCCTTCTCAATATCGCTGAAGCTGAGGTTACGGTTGCTAACGAATCCATGCATCCCCAGTCCTGTCATCCTGAGTCCTTTTTGTATGGCCTCCTCGAATGTGCGGCCGATGGCCATGATTTCGCCGACACTCATCATGCTGCTGCCTATCTCGTGAGCTACTCCATGGAATTTATTCAGGTCCCACCGCGGTATCTTGCACACTACATAGTCAAGTGCAGGCTCAAAGCATGCTGTTGTGCTCTTTGTGACTGAGTTCTTAAGCTGGTGCAGCCCATAACCCAGAGCCAGCTTGGCTGCCACGAAGGCCAGGGGATAGCCCGTAGCTTTTGAAGCCAGGGCGCTTGAACGTGAGAGGCGTGCATTAACTTCAATGACCCGATAGTCTTCAGAGTGAGGGTCAAGTGCATACTGTACATTACACTCACCGATGATACCTACATGACGGACTATCTTTATGGAGAGCTCCCTGAGCTTATGATATTCGTTGTTTGTAAGGGTCTGTGACGGGGCTACAACGATACTCTCACCAGTGTGTATCCCCAGCGGATCAAAGTTCTCCATGTTGCAAACGGTGATGCAGTTATCGAACCTGTCGCGCACAACTTCATATTCAACCTCCTTCCATCCCTTGAGCGACTCCTCCACCAGTATCTGGCCCGAGTAGGAGAAAGCGCGCGCAGCCAGGGCCCTGAGCTCCACGCTGTCTGAACAGAATCCGCTGCCCTGGCCGCCAAGAGTATATGCAGCACGTATAATTATCGGATACCCCAGCTTGCCGGCAGCAATGATTGCATCATCAACCGTAGTTACAGCCAGGCTGCGCGGTGTTTTGACCTCTATCTCATCAAGCTTCTTCACAAAAAGCTCCCTGTCCTCCGTATCCATGATGGCTCTCACAGGAGTGCCAAGAACCTTTACTCCATGTTTCTCAAAGATACCCTCCCTGAAGAGTGCTGTGCCGCAGTTGAGTGCCGTCTGCCCTCCGAATGAAAGCAGCACTCCGTCAGGCTTCTCTCGCTCAATAACGCGTTCGACAAACTTAGGGGTGACGGGAAGAAAATAAATCTTGTCGGCAATGCTTTCCGAGGTCTGAACCGTTGCAATGTTAGGGTTGATGAGTACCGTGAAGATGCCCTCTTCACGCAGGGCCTTAAGGGCTTGTGACCCGGAGTAGTCAAATTCACCTGCTTCGCCAATCTTAAGAGCTCCCGAGCCCAGCAGCAGAACCTTTTTTATCTCATCATTCATTGTTCCCGTTTGGGCTGTGAAAATACAATAATTTATAGTGAAAATATTTGTACGATAAATGAATAAATATACAATCTGAAAAGAGCATCACGACTACTTCTGATAGAGAAACTCATAACTGAGAAGACTGTCACCACGCAGGTGGAGCTTCTCAGACTGATGGAGGGTAAATGAGGGTGCTAAATTGATTTTTGATTTGCCTTCAACCCTAACGCTCAAACCTGCCTGAAGGTCGTGGCAATTTGCGAATTTAAGCTTTACGCTCGCCCCGCCCCGCCATCGCCATCTCAATATTTTCAATGAACAGATCAAAAAGAAAACCAGTATCCGTGGGGCCGCCAGAGGCCTCGGGGTGAAACTGTGTAGAAAAGAAAGGTTTGGAGATATGTTTCATGCCCTCATTGGTGTTGTCATTGACATTAATGAAGAGCGGCTCCCAGCCTGTGGGCAGGGTTTTGTTGTTAACGGCAAAACCGTGATTCTGGGAGGTGATATAAGCCCTGTCAGTGCCAACCATAAGCACGGGCTGGTTATGGCTCCGGTGACCGTAGGGTAGCTTGTAGGTGTCGGCCCCTGCCGCCAGCGCCATCAGCTGATTGCCCAGGCAGATGCCGAAAATTGGACGATCATCATCAAGCGATCTCCTTATATGATCAATGGTAGCACGGCACATCTTCGGATCACCCGGCCCATTGGTAAGGAACAGTCCGTCATATTCCTCAGCAGAGTAATCATAGTCCCACGGTACTCTTATAATAGTAGTATCACATTTCAGCAGGTTACGGATGATATTGTACTTGACACCGCAGTCGACCAGCAGAATACGGTATTTCCCATCACCGTAGATCTGCCGTGTTCCGGTGCTCACCTCAGCCACAAGGTTGACCTCGTCAGGGTCATAGAACTCTGTAGTCATCCCTTCCGGCTCCACCTTGCCCAGCATGGTTCCCTTATCGCGTATTCTTTTTGTCAGGGCTCTTGTATCAATACCGTAAATCCCCGGCACATTGCTTCGCCTCAACCATGTGTCCAGGCTCTCAATTGCGTTCCAGTGGCTATATTCGAAAGAGTAATCGGTGACAATCAGTGCTGATATATGAACTCCTGATGATTCATAGAAGCGGTAGAGGTCATCTTGTTCGCTCTTGTCCGGTGCACCGTAGTTGCCTACCAGCGGGTAGGTCAGGCAGAGTATCTGTCCCCTGTATGACGGGTCTGTCAGACTCTCGGGGTAGCCTGTCATGGCAGTGTTGAAGACCACCTCCCCGGCAGCGGTCACAGGAGCACCGAATGACCACCCGTGGTATACGGTGCCGTCTTCAAGTGTCAGTCTGACGCTCAGTCTCTTATTGTCTCTCACCTGGTTGTTTTATTGTCTCTTCAAGTGTCAGTCTGACGTTCAGCATCCCGGCGCCTCTCTTTTAACTTTTGAATGCCTCTTCAATCTGTTTGAGTGCTTTCTCTACCACTGACCGCGGACATGCAAGGTTTATCCTCATGAACCCTTCTCCTCCGTGGCCAAACCGTGATCCCTCATTCATTCCTACCCCGGCACGGTCAACGAAGAAGCGTTGCAGCTCTTCACCGCTCATGCCCATGGCACGGCAGTCAAGCCATATCATATATGTAGCCTCAGGGGGTACAGGCTTTATCTGAGGCAGACGCTCGCGGCAAAACTCTGTGACAAGGTCAATATTCCCCTGTACATACTGTATAAGCTCCTCAAGCCACGCATGACCATGAGTGTAGGCAGCCTCAGAGGCAACATTTCCGAAGATGTTTCCGAGATGCACATGAAGCCCTACTTGCGTCTTCCTGTATTTTTCCATAAGCACAGGGTCAGTGATGATCATTGAAGAGGTGGAGAGCCCTGCCAGGTTGAAGGTCTTGCTGGGTGCCATACAGGTCACCGTGATTGAGGCAGCCTTGTCAGACAGGGATGCAAGAGGCACATGAATGTTACCCGGCAGTATCAGGTCGGCGTGAATCTCATCGGAGAGAATAACAATACCCTTCCCATAACAAATATCCACCAGCTCTTCCAGCTCCTCCTTTCTCCAGGCTCTGCCTACAGGGTTATGCGGGTTGCATAGTATGAGCATTTTGGTGGCCGGGGTGATGAGTTTTCTGAGCCCCTCATAGTCCATTACCCATCCGCGGTCTGTCTCCAGCAGGTCATTGAACACCAGTTTACGTCCGTGGTCTTTTGCCGCACTATGGAATGGGGTATATACCGGAGGCTGGATAATGATCTCATCGCCCGGGGCGGTATAGGCAAGGGTGCAGATGTTTAGCGCCGGCACCACTCCGGGACTGAATTCTATCCATTGGCGCTGAACGGTCCATCCGTGACGTTCAGAAATCCAATTAATCAGAGAAGAGAAATAGAGATCAGCCCTGTATGAATAACCAAGTATCTCATGCTTCAGCCTCTCGCTGATAGCCTCAATGACAAACGAGGGTGTCCTGAAATCCATGTCCGCCACCCACATAGGGATGACGTCAGCTCTTCCGAACAGTTCTTCCCTCATATCATACTTGATGCAGTTGGAGTTCTCCCGGCTGATCACTTCGTCAAAGTTCCACATTAGTGATTTATTTAGTGATTTACTATGTTCCGGGATGCAAAGTTAAGAGAAATTGGCAATGAACAACCTGCCGGCTATGACTGTTTATGGTCTGTTTTCCTATGGTTATAAAGTGTCGTAAATTATTGTTATATTAAATTTTCCTTAGAAACGTAAAAATCTTACTTTTACAAGGGCAAACACGAGTACCCAAAAGCAGATTTATGAACTCCGCATGTTTGGAAAATACCTTCAGAAATGAATGTAACATACAAAACATGCTTGTTTGTCCGTTTAGCAATACAAGTTATGTTATCTCTAAAATAAAAACCATTAACAAATGAAAAAGATTTTCACAAAGATGCTAGTTGTTGTAATGATCCTTACAGCTGCCGGCACATACTCCTGTCAGAACAGGGGTGAAACAAAAAAACAGAAGACTTTAGACTCGGTTGAGTTACAAGGCCTTGAGCGGCAGATTGAGGAGAATGTTTATCCTCTTCCTACTTCAGCTGAAGTCATCAGGCAGCTTACAGATATGGATCTGGGTTATATCCTTGGCGCTACTAATTCGCCGGATAATGCAAACAATTATGTTGAGAGTTATAACAGGTCTGTTAATCTCGGCATTTATGGCGCTGATCTGAGTTATGTCACCCTCTATAATATGCAGCAGGATGTCATTAATTACCTTACAGCTATCCGTACTCTTGCCCTTGAGCAGAACCTGTCCAAGATCTATGATGAGTCTCTTTATGACAGGGTTAAGGCTAATTTTGACACCAGAGACACTCTTGTGGCTATTCTTACTGAAGCTTTTGACAACACTTATTCATATATGGTTGATGCCGGTCAGGGCAATCTTGCAATGCTGATGGTAGGCGGTGCATGGGTTGAGGGTATGTATCTGACACTGGCGGTATCTGAATCGGGTGGCCACCTTGCTGGATTTGAGGCCACAATTATTGAACAGAAAAAGTCGTTTGAACTGTTTGAAGGGCTGTGCGCACCTTATGCTGAAGATCCTCTTGTAGCCCGCATGCTTACTACTGTGCAACCGATACGTGATGTATATGCAACACTGAGCACCAGCCTTACCATGGAGAACATTGAGACCATGAAAGCCGCCGTGAACAAGGTCAGGGCGGAACTGGTTAAATAAACACAAAAAAATAACGGAGGACCGCAAACAAAAATTGCGGTCTTTTTTTAAGCTTATGAGGGAATCAGTATTACATGCGCTGATACATATTTTTGCTATTATCTCTACCGTAAACCCTGCAGGGGTGACGGCAAGAGGTAAAAAGATCCTTCGCAGTTATCTCAGGAGGTATCTCAATCAGGAGCTTGAGGAGGAATACTTTAAGCTCTATGAGAATAACCTCAGTTTCTATGAGCGTGAGCTCAAGGCGGTAGAGGAGGGGGAACTGTCTGACGAGAACTCGCTCATCACCTTCCAGATAACCAATATCTGCAGGCAGATCAAAAAAGGTCTCTTCATTGATGAGAGAATGATTGTGTTCCTGCAGCTTCTGGAGTTCGTTTTCGAAGACGGCACCCTATCAGAACAGGAGTCCTCTATCGTAGATATTGTTGCACGGACCTTCAATATTTCCCTTGAGGAGAAGACCAATGCCTCAGCTTTCATGCTGGGCATGAGGTTTGACAGTATCACTCCCAACAGCTTCCTGGCTATTGAGGGTGAGGGTAATATAGGTGATGCCTCCTCAAAGTATAGCAGCTACCATGAGTGGCATCATATGGTCTTCAGGGGGCTGAAGGGTACTATCTATGTTCTTTATATAAAGAGTACCGGGCACCTGCTCTTCATGTATGAAGGGAGGGCACCGCTCCATTTCAAGGGGCGTAACATTGTGCCCGGGAGGCCGTTCCTTCTTGAGCCTGGTGTGAACATAAGGGGCCATGGGATGGCGCCGCTTTATTACACTTCCATATTCAGAAAGTTCATCAGGCCGCATTTCACCGAAGATATAGTCTTTGAGGGTCACGACATTAAGTATCACTTCAAGGGTTCGGATAACGGTATCCAGCCGATGAGCTTCAGTGTCAAGTCGGGTAATCTTGTAGGCATCATGGGCGGCAGCGGTGTGGGCAAGAGCACACTTCTCAATATCCTTAACGGGAAGCTTAAGCCTGAGACCGGCTCAGTTTATATTAATGGGTATGACCTCCACAATGAACCTGAAGAGCTCAACGGTCTTATAGGTTATGTGCCTCAGGATGATCTTCTGATTGAGGAGCTGACCGTGTATCAGAATCTTTATTATAATGCCAGACTCACTTTTGGCGATTATGACGAGGCCAGACTGAATGAGGTTGTTCTCTCAATGTTGAAACAGCTTGACCTCTATGAGTTCAGAGACCTGATGGTAGGTGACCCCCTGAATAAGAAGATAAGCGGAGGTCAGCGCAAGAGGCTGAACATAGGTCTGGAGCTGATGCGTGAGCCTGCGGTGCTTTTTGCCGATGAGCCAATATCGGGGCTCGCCTCGCACGACTCTGAGAATGTCATGGAGCTGCTTAAAGATCAGACCATGAATGGCAAGCTTGTCTTTGCAATCATTCATCAGCCTTCATCAGACATACTTAAGATGTTTGACAGGCTATGGGTGCTTGACAGGGGTGGGTACATGATCTATGATGGCGACCCTGTAGATGCCATAGTCTATTTCAAGACAGAGACCTCCCAGGCTAACGCCGCCGAGAGCGAGTGCCCCACCTGCGGTAACGTAGAGACGGACGAGCTGCTCCAGATAGTGGAAGCAAAGGTGGTAGACCCTGACGGCGGGAAAGGACAGGAGAGACAGGTGTCACCGGTGGAATGGTACCATCGGTACAAGCAGAAGATGGATCCTGTCATCAGTGGCAAGCCTGAGATGAAGCCACTGCCGGCCAGCAACTTCAAGCTCCCGGGGAGGGTGAGGCAGACTCGTACCTTCATCAAGAGGAACCTGGTAAGAAAGTACGCCGACAAGCAATACCTGGTCATCAATTTACTTGAACCGCCGCTTCTGGCTTTCATCCTGGGATTCGTATCCAAATATTTTTCAGACGGTGGCTACCTCTTCTCTGATAACAGGAGCTATCCGGTATTTCTCTTTATGAGCATTATCGTAGCCCTCTTTCTGGGCCTGACGGTCAGCGCCGAGGAGATATTCAGAGACAGAAAGATACTTGAGAGAGAGAAATACCTTAACATCAGCCGCTCAGGCTATCTCTTTTCAAAGATCAACTTCCTGTTCGGGCTGTCAGCAGTGCAGACATTGATGTATGTGTTAATAACACAACAAATACTGGGGGTTGAGGGAATGATGTGGAGACACTGGCTGATACTCTTCACTACCTCGTGCTTTGGTAATATGATGGGACTAAATATCTCAGCCGGAATGAAATCGGTTATCAGCATATACATTCTTATACCGCTTGTTCTGGTGCCCCAGCTTCTCCTCGGGGGAGCAATGATCAGGTTTGATGACCTCCACCCTGCTCTGACAAAGAAAGTCTATGTGCCGGTGATAGGTGATGTAATGACCACGCGTTGGGCCTATGAGGCCATTGCCGTTGAGCAGTTCAGGTCAAACGGCTACATGAAGCCATACTTTAAAAATGAGATGATGATAAGCCGCTACGACTGGCAGTCGGCATTTCTTATACCAGAACTGAACAGGAAAAGCAAAGAATGTGCTTATGCCACCGGCAAACCTGAGTATTCCCAAATTAATGAAAGCAATCTTAAGGAACTGACTCTTCATATCAAAAGCCTCAGCACTGAGGCCGGGATAGACCCGTGGCCTGCCATGAGGGTGATAGAAAGGAAGCCATTTACAAATGATTCTTATTATATAGTCAAGGATTATCTGGACTCTCTTCAGAAGATCATCAGATCAAAGTTTATTGACTACACCGGTGTCAAGGATAGAATAACCGACAGCCTCATACGCAGCATGGGACAGGATGAGTTGTTACGACTGCGTTCAGCCACACATAACAGTGTTCTGGCTGACATGGTCCTTAACCGTAATGTGCAGCAGAAGATTTACGATACGGAAGATAGGATAATACAGAAGTCGGATCCCGTACTTATGCAGCCCGACTCGCGCATCGGCAGGGCGCATTTTTATGCACCATATAAGATGATTGGCAATCTGAAGATCAGTACATTATGGTTTAATATGGCTATTGTGTGGCTGATGAATATCTTCCTTTTTGTGACACTTTACTACAACCTCCTGAAGTTACTGATGAACCTGATGGAACGGATCAAGATACCAGGTTTCAGATATGACAGACTTGTGCCTCCATGGGAACTGATAAAGTAAGAGCCAAGAAACATTTGGGTCAGCATTTTCTGAAAGACAAGAAGATAGCTGCTGCAATTGTTGACTCTCTCACAGCGGAGGGGTGCGATGCGGTCATTGAGGTGGGGCCAGGCATGGGTGTCCTGACCGGCTTTATTGCAGAGAGACAGTTCCCTTCATTCAGAGCGGTGGAGATAGACCCGGAGGCTGTCACTTATCTCCATAATAACATCAACGGGATAACTGAGATTATCCAGGGTGATTTTCTGGATCTTGACCTGAGACCGCTGGGAGAGAAGATAGCAGTGATAGGTAATTTCCCGTACAATATTTCAAGCCAGATATTCTTTAAAGCTATTGAGAACCGTGGCAGGGTGAATGAGGTGGTATGTATGGTTCAGAAAGAGGTGGCTGAGCGTATCTGTTCAGACCCGGGAAGCCGGGTATACGGAATTCTGAGCGTTCTGCTGCACGCCTGGTATGATATCGCTTATCTGTTCACTGTCAGTGAGAAGGTGTTCTCACCACCTCCTAAGGTGAAGTCGGCAGTCATACGTCTCACACGTAACAAAAGAGAGAGTCTCGACTGTGATGAGAAACTCTTCGTCAGCGTGGTGAAATGTTGTTTTAACCAGCGCCGGAAGATGATCAGGAATCCAATAAAGGTGATGGTGAAGCCTGACGCCGGAGATATGCCTTATCTCACCATGAGGCCTGAACAGCTCTCAGTGCAGCAGTTTGAGGAGCTGACGAACTGGGTTGACGCAAACCGCCGTCCACAGCCATAGCACCTGCCAAACGTCAGAATGAATAGCCAATAGCCTCAACAGGACTCATCCTTGAGGCGGCAGATGCGGGAGCGAAACCGGCAATTATCCCTATCGCTGCTGAGATTGCTATTGCCAGTATTATATTTCCTGCTGTAAGGAACATCCCCAGGGTAAAGAAATAGTTGACAAAGAGGGTACCTATAAACACTATTATCAGACCGAGGATCCCTCCGACTATTGAAAGGAGCACAGATTCGGTAAGGAACTGGAGCAGTATCCATCTTCTTTTTGCCCCCAGGGCCATCTGTATGCCTATGATGCTTGTCCTTTCACGCACTGAGACAAACATTATGTTGGCAATGCCAAATCCACCCACAAGTATTGAGAATCCTCCTATTATCCATCCTGCTAAGTTTATTCCCTTGAATACGGGCTCAAGGGTGCTGGTGATCTGGCTGGCCTGGTTGATGGAGAAGGTGTTTTCCTTGCCAGGGCCTATCCTTCTCGCGGCACGCAAGATCATCACCATCTCGTCAGAGAGCTGCTGCACTGAAATGCCCTCTTTTCCGCGTACCATTATATTAGAGTTAAGGAACCGATTGCGAAAGTTCACAAACTGTCGGCTGAAGTTAAGCGGCACTAGTGTTAACTCATCCATGCCACTATCGGTTATACCACCCTTGCCCTCTTTTTTGAACACCCCTATGACCTGTGCCTTGTATTTGTTGATGGTGATATCCTTGCCTACCGGCTCAACGTTGTCAAACAACCGCCGGGCCATCTCTGCACCGATTATTGCAACAGGCTTGCCTGCAGCAGACTCTGACTGTGTGAAATACCGGCCTTTTTCAATCTCAAATGATCTTACGTTCTCATAGTCATGCGTCACTGCCATCATATATGCACCACTTGCCACGTTGCCGCGATATTTGACAGATTCTCCTGAACCTACCGTGTAGCAAATCGCTTCAGCTGAGGTCGACCGTTTCAGTAAGGCATTATAATCATCGGTTGAGGGAGCTGGCCATTTGACCATATCCCAGTATTTTGTATCGGCACTGGGTGCCCATGGCCACTTCTGAACATATATGGTATTGTCGCCGAGAGATTCAATGCTTGTCCTGATGCTGTTTTCCATCCAGTCAAACACCGTAAAAACCGAGATTATTGATACAATGCCAATTGTGATCCCGAAAAGAGAGAGGAATGTACGGAGTTTATTGACTGCCACTGAACTGAAGGCAAACAAAAAACTCTCTCTGAACATTTTTAGCCACATAGACCCATCATTATTTCCGACCAAAGATAGTGAAATAAAAACATCAGTTTATCCCCACTAATTCATCAAATCAATTATTTAAGCCCCATTGCTTATCAAAAAAAATATCTATTTTTACCCTATTGGACCATCCTTCGCATTGTTAACCTAATTCATTGATGATAAGCGAGATAAGAATAAAGAGCGCCTTTATTTCTGTTTACTGTAAAGAGGGTCTTGAAGCTATTGCAAAGAAGCTGAAAAGTCTCGGAGTCTCCGTCACTTCTACCGGAGGGTCGTGGGATTACATTACAGCTGCAGGTGTGGAAGCCGTTAAGGTGGAGGATCTCACTGGCTATCCGTCGATTCTCGGTGGCAGGGTCAA
>CAYQNT010000019.1:0-700 GCA_964418865.1 uncultured Rikenella sp. | reverse complement strand
GACACTGCATCCGGGTGTTTTTGGTGGCATACTTGCGCGCAGGGAAAATGAGAATGACATGAAGCAGGTTGCAGAGTATAACATCGCTCTTTTTGATCTGGTCATAGTAGATCTTTATCCCTTTGAAGAGACTGTGGCTTCCGGAGCCACTGACCAGGAGATTATTGAAAAGATTGACATAGGAGGTATCTCTCTTATCAGGGCTGGTGCCAAGAACTGGTCTGATGTGCTCATTGTATCCTCCAGGTCTCAGTATGCAGATCTGATAAAGCTTCTTGAAGAGGGGGCAGGTGTTTCCTGGGCCGATCAGCGTTACCGGTTTGCCATGGAAGCCTTTAACATGACCTCTCACTATGATACAGCTATTTTCAACTGGTTCAGCCGTAATGATATGGCTGTTGCATTCAAGCAGAGCATCAATGAGTCACGTCCACTGAGATACGGTGAAAACCCACATCAGAAAGGACTCTTCTACGGCAATCTTGACCAGGTCTTTGAACAGCTTCACGGGAAGGATATATCATATAATAACCTGCTTGACATTGATGCGGCAATCACTCTCATTGATGAATTTAATGAGGTCACTTTCGCGATCATGAAGCATAACAATGCTTGCGGTGTTGCATCACGTTCTGAGATGAAGTCAGCCTGGGAGGCTGCTCTGGCATTTGGCACCCATGGTGAGTGGGGTGTTGATGTG
>CAYQNT010000018.1:0-33747 GCA_964418865.1 uncultured Rikenella sp. | reverse complement strand
CAGACTGAATAAAAAAGCTGCTGAACTGATAAAAATTTGTCGCAAAAAACTCCGGGAGACAGAAGAGAAAATTGACGGGATAATAGAGGAGCTGAAATGACATCCGGGAAATCCGACCTCTCACACCAGCTGTTCCGGACTCTCACCCTTTAGTTACCACTGATGCCGGGCGCACAACAAGGAGGGCCGCCTCTTTCGAAACAGCCCTCAACTCGAAACCCTAACCTAAATTCTAGAAAACTAACTCTTGTGTTAGAAAACTACCTTCAAGAATTACAACGCATAAGTTACACTATTGTTTTGTAAAATCGCAAAAAAAGTTAATTATTTTTCAACAATTCAGTTTTTTTCTATTCCAAATATATCTTTGAATGCTTTTTCAAAAGCATCTTTAGGTAAAGCACCCATAGCCATCTGTGGCTGACCCTCTAAAGGGACAAACAACAGAGAAGGTATGCTCTTTATGCCAAAGACAGATGCGAGCTCCTGTTCTGCTTCAGTATCAATCTTATATACATATAATTTACCATCATACTCTGTTGAAAGCTCCTCAATTATCGGTGCTACCATCTTGCAAGGACCACACCAGTCTGCATAAAAGTCAATTATACAGGGCTTGTCACCGGTATATTTCCATTCTTTGTTTTGCTCATAATTGAATACTTTCTCAAGAAAAGTATCTTTTGTTAAGTGTTCTGCCATATTTATTGTTTTAATTGATTAACAGCTTTGATAAAATTTGTTTTATCCATGCAATAGCCGTGCCGACACTATATGAACACCGAATTTACTACAAGTTAGGCGATAAATTGTAATTTTGTCACCGGTTATGGTTAAATTGTCATACTGATTATGAATATTTTTCCTGATGACAGGATTTTTGAAATAGTCGCCCGGGTGGCTGACAGAGAAAAGACAGAGGCATATGTCATAGGGGGATATGTGCGTGACCATATCATGGGTCGCGAAAATCCTGACAAAGATATTGACATTGTAGTGCTAGGCGACGGACCGTCCATGGCTAAGGCAGTCGCCAGGGAGATCAGCCCGGACATAAATGTGACGGTATTCAAGACTTATGGTACGGCAATGTTTCACCACCATAACTATGACATTGAGTTTGTTGGGGCCAGGAAAGAATCATATGCTGAAGACTCACGCAAGCCATCAGTCAAGCCCGGCACCCTGGAGGATGACCAGAACAGGCGCGACTTCACCATCAACGCATTGGCCATTAGCCTCAACAAACATAACCCGGGAGAGGTGCTCGATCCGTTTGGAGGTATTGATGACATCCGTAACGGGATCATCCGTACCCCTCTTGACCCTGACACCACCTTCAGTGATGACCCGCTCCGCATGATGCGTGCCGTCAGGTTCGCAACACAACTCGGTTTCACGATAGAGGAGGAGACGATGGCTTCCCTTTCCCGTAACGCAGAGAGAATCGGAATTGTATCTGCTGAGAGGATAACCACCGAGCTTAACAAGATAATGGCAGCCCCGCAGCCCTCCACGGGATTTCATCTGCTTGACGAAACAGGGTTACTCAATCTCATCCTGCCCGAGATATCAAGGCTTAAGGGTGTTGAGGACAAGGATGGGAAAGGGCATAAAGACAATTTTCATCATACCCTTAAGGTGCTTGATAACGTGGCAGAGCAGAGCAACGACCTCTGGCTGCGCTGGGCAGCACTTCTGCATGACGTTGCCAAGCCGGCAACAAAGAAATACGTGCCCGGCACCGGGTGGACGTTCCATGGTCACGAGTTCCTTGGGGCCAAAATGGTACCGGAAATATTCAAGCGGCTCAAGCTGCCACTCAACGACAGGATGAAATATGTCAAAAAGCTTGTAGGCCTCCACCTCCGTCCGATATCTCTTGTACAGGATGAAGTGACCGATTCAGCCGTCCGCAGGCTGCTATTCGAAGCGGGCGATGATATTGACGGCCTGATGCAGCTATGCGAGGCTGACATCACCTCCGGCAACAGGATGAAAGTGCTGAAACATCGTGAGAATTTCGCTATGGTACGCCGCAAACTGAAGGAAATAGAGGAGAAAGACGCTTTCAGGATCTTCCAGCCTCCTGTACACGGTGAGGAGATAATCACCACCTTCAACATACCACCCGGCCCGGTCATAGGTATACTCAAATCAGCCATAAAGGAGGCTATCCTCGATGGTGTGATCCCCAATGAGCACGAGGCTGCCCGTGAGTTCATGATAAAAAAGGGGATAGAGCTGGGATTAACGCCCGGGAGATAAAGACTTATGGTCTATGGTGATCATCACCGGCAGGTGATCTGAAGGACCTCCCGCCCATTTATACCCGCTGTAAGTAGGAAAAGGCTTCATCCCCGGGTAAGCCGGATCTTCAATCATAAGAATAGGAGCATCAGAAATTCTGAACGACTGCAGGTCAGCAATAAATGGTCCGGTGTTGTCTGTCATCGAAGGAGAGACAAGTATCTGATCTATAATCTCCCATGTACCCTGGTACTTGTATGATCCTCCCTTGCCGGTCGGATACTGGCCGGCAGCATTGATGAGGCTACCTGCCTCCTTAATGATCTTCATGGTCTCATCTCCGCCACCGGCGTTGAAATCGCCCATCACCACAACTGAGGCATGAGGCGATGCTGCAATGATTGAATCCGTCTTGGCCATGACGAGCATCGCCATCTCTTTCCTGGCACCCTCAGCCGCAAGCACTCCTCCCCTCCTCGATGGTAAATGGCACACTATCACATGAAGAGTGTCACCAGCAGTTACCGTCTTTGCATAAAGGAGATTCCTCGACACAAACGGATCATCATCGGCTCTCTCAGGCACCCATGATCTGACTTCTATGATTCTGAACAGGTCACGGTTATATAGCAGCGCCAGGTCAATGCCGCGCCGGTCAGGCGATTCCCTGTGAGCTATCCCATAGTTGCCGGCTGACAGCATGGTGCCATAGGCAAGATCTTTCACCACCTCCTCATTTTCCACCTCACAGAGGCCCACCAGTGCCGGAAGCTTCCACTGTCCGGTAACGGTTATGGCCTGCGCCAGGGCAGTGAGCTTTTTCCAGTACCTGCCGTTTGTCCAGTGTCTGCTACCCTCCGGAAGGAACTCCTCATCATTCTTAGTGGTATCATCCTTAGTGTCAAACAGGTTCTCAACATTGTAGAACATGACACCGAACTCCTGCCCCTCTGCCACGCCAGCAAATGCCAGAAAACATAAGATGATGATTATTTTTCTTTGCATATATTATGGTCTTCTACTGTGGACTGCTGGCTGCTGACTGCCGACTGCTGACTGCTGGCTGCTGGCTGCTGGCTGCTGACTGCCGACTGCCGACTTTTTTTCTCCCCGGCCTGTCTCTCATACGCCCCTATATCCGCCCCCGCCCCTGTCGGTCGTGGTTTATTCCTGATGTCAGCAGGCCAGGCAACAGATTCCGTTCTGCCGGCATGATCAACCAGGGGTGACAGTGTGTCAGGCCTGAAGTCATACAAGGCCTCACTGATAAACCGGGGCGACACACCAGTCAGCACATCCCGGAAGAGTGAGCCTGTATACCAGCTGCTTTTTAGAGTGTCAACCCTGATAAGTGAGCTGTCAGCGCTAAAACTCATTACGGCCTGAGCAGAAGCTGCATCTATCACCAGTTCATTTTCAAGGGTGCCAGTTATGACTGAGTTTATAACAGAGACATGCGGCAACTCCCCTTTCCCAGAACCTATAAACATGACCGGCTGCATTCTGTGGCCATACTCCCACCGGCCGGCCATAGTGCAATGAATGAAATCATAATTACCTCCCTCAGTCAGTGAGACAGTGCTGAAACCTGAGTGTGCAAAAACTGAATTGACAGCCAGCAGGTCAGCATGTCTCGCCACCAGCGAAGCCACAGTGTTATGGATGAGCATGGCGCCATTCATCACCAGGTCAGGAACCGAATTCTTTTTCCCTGCCAGTTCTACGGCTATCTCTGCATTTCTGACCTCCGTGAAATTCAGTAAGTTATCACGGCTGCAGTCGAGCAACCGTATCCCTTTCCAGCGTCCGGGGAGATCTGCATACTCATCCTCAAGGCGGTCGGTGGCCATAATGATTCGTTTGTCAGGCAAACCCATGCTACGGAGTGAGCCGGCTACAGTAACTGCAGCTCCGTGATGAAGATAGACCCGAGTTCCGGGAGTCAGAGTCAATGTTGCCAGTGTGTCAACAAAGAGCGATCCTCTGATCACATATGGCTTGCCCTCACTCCATAAAACATCCGAATGAATATCATCTTCCACAAGCCAGATATCCTGGCCCCATGCCTCAAGAATGACCCTCCCGGAATAACTTCCTGAGACAAAATTCACTGAATCAAGCACAGAGACGGGCAGGTCACCGCCTGACGGATCAATAGTCACCTCAACAAAGATGAAGATACTGTCGCCCCTGGCTAGTATTATTTTGTTGGCAGCTGATGCAGCCTTACCGTTTATATTCAGCGTAAAGGGCGAACCGCTTCCGCCTCCCAGCCAGATATTGTCAATCATGAGAGGATCATTCCCGGGGTTAATGACCCTGAGCTCCATTGTGGCTGAGCCAGCACCTGAAAAGACGGTATCAAAGGATATTGTATCAGACGAGAATACCAGTCTCCCGGAGACCGGATTGGCAAGTGGATCACAACCCAGACAGGCTGCGGCAATAAGTAAAAGCAAAGTGATATTCCTCATTAATACTTGTTGATCCACCTGTATCTCCTCGGGTTGTCACCGAAGCGCGCCAGGACAGTCAGCTCATGTGTTCCATAGGTATAGCTGCGTATCTCTGACAGGGTGAAATCAAATGCATAACCGATGTAAAACCTGTCAACCTTAAGCCCCCCAAGAAGCACTAAGGCATCACCAGTGCGGTATGAGAGACCGAGCCAGTAATCATCCTTATAGTAGACCCTTCCGGTCAGATCCAGCTGAGCAGATTTGAACACCATGTCTGACGACTTAAGCATCACTGACGGCTCAATAATCCAGTCCGAACCAGTATAGAATTTCATACCTCCCGTGAGGAAATAATGACCCAGTTCAGAGCGGCCGTTCTCGCCTCCATTGCCTATCATGAAGGCACCCCTGAACAGGTTCGTCATTGAAAATCCTACATAATAATTTCTAGTCATGTAGCTTACCCCAAAGTTGGCATCCGGGATATAGACAACCTGATCATAGTTATTCAGGAATTCGTCTATGACGTTCTCGGGCATTACCGCACCGTTGATATCCACATGATACTGGTATGCGCTGAGCGACAGCCCAAAGGAGAGCTGCTGATCAATGCCAACGGGCAGATGGTACGCATAGGCCATTTGCAAGCCAGTTCTATGCATGATACCGTTATTATCGGAGAAGAGATACCCTCCCACTCCCACACGTCCGCCCTTTGTGGGCCTGTCTATCCTTTTCCTTACTGCTGTCGACTTGGTGATATAACTGTCATTAAGTATCCTTGTCTGGAACGCGGCAGCATAGGTGCTCGGTGCATTGGGTAAATTAAGCCATTGCTCACGTACCGTCAGACCGAAGGTAGTGTAATAGTCACTGCCTGCATATGATGGATTAAGCAGGAAGCCGTTCATGATGTACTGGCTGTACATCGGATACTGCTGCCCGTCCAGAGCAGGCATAACCGCCAGAAGGCCAATCACTGCTATTATTTTCAGGTATTTCATTTCTGCTTCCGGTTATCAGGTTATTTGCTTATGATTGAGATGATTCCTGTACGTGGGTTAGAACCGTCGTTCAGGTGAATGACATAATGGTAAGAGTCGTTCGGCAGAACCTTCCCATTGTATGTTCCGTCCCACTGATCAGTCGCATTACGCGAGTGATAGACCAGCTTCCCCCAGCGGCTGTATACGAAAATTTCGGCATTGGGATAAAGCTCTCCGTTTCCCAACTGCCATGTATCATTGCTTCCATCTCCGTTGGGTGTTATTATCTCATATACCCTCAGACAGTTGTAACCAAGAACGTCAACCGTGACAGTTAGGGTCTGCTTACAACCGTTAAGGTCAGTAACAGTGACAATATAATCACCCGGCAATATCGACACCCGATCCTTTGTGGTCACCCCGTCACTCCAAAGATAGGGAAGGATACCCAGGTCGCCGGTAACGGTCAGATCAATGCTGCCGTCTGGCATGTCAGGACAGGAGGCTGGCTTTGTACTGGCGGTCAGAGCCATGGCTTCAGGGGCTTTAAGGGTATAATCGCGCATGACTATACACCCGTTGCCGTCAGTTATTGTCAATGTATAAGTGCCTGCTGTCAGGGAAGAGATAGTTTCCTGAGTGGATTCAAAACCTCCCGGACCGCTCCACAGTAAAGCCAGAGGGGGTGTTCCCCCTGTGACAGAGACTGCTATTGACCCATCGGCCGACTCAGGACAGGAGACACCGAAGCCGCGATAATCGGAGAGCACCGCGCTGGTGATCACTATCTCATCGGGCTGGGTTATAACCTCTATAAAGCTGTACGAAGCACAGCCATTAAGATCATTAACTGTCAGGTTGTATGTCCCTATCGCAAGACCTGTAATGTCGGGTGTCAATGCCGTCCAGCCTGAAGGGCCTGTCCAGCTGACACTATAGGGCTCTGTACCGCCTGTCAGCCTAACATATACAGCGCCGTCACTGGCACCATAACAGGTTACGTTATCTGTGCCGTCAATAGCGGCTGTGAACGGCAGAGGCTCAATAATATCCAGCGTAGTGCCGGCAATACAGCCGTTGTCATCCATCACTTCAACCATATAAGATGAAGCCGGGAGGCTGGTGAAAGAACCTGATGCCTGGAACGGGCTTCCGTCAATGCTGTAGGTGTATGGCCCTGTGCCGCCTGTTGCACCAAGAATTATCTGGCCGTCAGTCAGACCGGCACAACTGATGTTTTTCAACCCTGTAACATCAATTACAGGCAGAGGATTGATGGTTATCAGCGCTGATGAAGCCACGGTACCGCATGTGCCACCGCCTAAAACCTCCATTGTAAGTGTCACAGCTCCAGCGGTGTAGTCGGCAGGGGCAAATGTATAGTATGGATTATCAAGAGTATTATTGTCGAAAGTACCGCCACCGCTGCTGCTCCATGATACTGTACCACCGGCATGCGAGGCTCCTGTCACCTGGTAACCCGCGGCTGTCATGCAGACAGCACCATCACCACCGGCATCAGCCACAGGAGCTGAAGTGAAGGTGATGACCACATTATCAGCAGCAATCCCGCATATACTGCTTGTAACTGTCAGCGTCAGAGTGACCGGACCGGTATCAGCAGAACCGAAAGTATATACCGGCTTCGCCACAGCCGGATCACTGAATGTACCGTTGCCGGAGGTAGTCCATGATATCGTCCCATTGGAGGCTGAAGCATCTGCGAGGATCACATTGGCCGTCCCGGAACAGAGATCCTTGTCCACGCCGGCATCAGCAACAGGCTCACCTGCAAGGGTGAGAGTCATCGCATCAGTGAGAGTCACCGGGCAACCATTAATCTTATTCCCGGTAAGTGTCAGTGTGACTGCTGTAAGGTCAGTAGCACCACGGGTGTAGACCGGATTCACAATCGTCGGATCACTGAAGGTGCCTGAGCCTGAGGTAGTCCAGAGAAGGCTCATGTTAGTGGCAGAGGCTCCGGTAATAGCATATGTTGCATCGCTGACACATATTATGTCATCGGCCCCGGCAGTAAGTTCTGCGGGGAAGGGGTCAATAACAGTGACGACGGAATTGCATGTTGATGTATTGCCGCTGGCATCGGTGACAGTAACTGTAACCGTCAGGCTGCCCAGATCCGCGCAGGTGAATGACGATCTGCTGAGAGCCACAGAAGCAACCGAACAGTTGTCAGATGGTAATCCGGCCAGAATATCTGAGGCAACGATAACAGCATTACCCGAAGCGTCAAGGCTGACAGTGGCATTAGCACAAGTAACCACCGGCACTTCAGTGTCATTGACGGTTACTGTAAAGACACATGTTGAAACCATGCCGTCAACGTCAGTTGATGTGTATGTCACCGTGGTCACCCCTACCGGGAAGGTTGCTCCCGGGATGTGGCTTGAAACCATTGGCGCAGTCGATACCGGGGGTATCCAGCTGGCAGTTGCAGAGCATAAACCCGGATTATTACTTAGGATGATATTGGCAGGACATCCGGTTATTACAGGCGGATCGTTGTCTTTAATCGTTATGGTAACATTCTGTGCTGCCATACCGTCAAAGTTATTGTCTGAAAGCGACTGGTTGACAGTGACGGCTATGACATCCGTTCTGTCTGCATCAAGAGCATCCTCTACGGCAGTGACATCAACAACCACCGGTACATTCCAGTTAGCAGCAGTGAATGTGATCCGTGCAATGTGAATTGTGTGAACAGGTGCAACATTTATAAGGTCAAACACAACGTCAGTCAAAGGCTGCGCTGTGAGTACAACAGTGAACTGACCGGCCGGGCCTCCCTCATTAATGGTGAGAGAAAGCGGACTGACAACAAAACCTGGAATATCATCATTGACTACGTTGACGCTTACTGATGCCGTAACACCGTCATAACCGTCATATGACAGTGCATTGTTGACGGTCAGACTAATTGTGGTTGAGACATCCGGTATGGTATTGTTATTCACACCCGTCACTGTGACTGTCTGCGGTGTAGTCCAATTGAGACCGGTGAATGTAACCTGAGCCAGATTTATTAAGGCAACGGCAGTGTTATTGCTGATCATGTCTATGACCACACTGCCCGAAGGCGGCGCGGCAGAGAGCGACACCGTGAAGGTTGCTGTTCCGTTCTCCGCAACGGTTACAGAAGAGGGGTTGACAATTATGGCAGCCACATCGTTGTTCACAATGTTAACCGGAATGAGAATGTCAGGCAATGCGTCAAACGGATCAAAGGAGAGAGCATCGTTAACTGACAGTATCACATTGTCTGTCTGGTCACCCAGCATATTGTTCTCAATAGACTGGAGAGTGATCACCTGATGTGTAGCAAAATTTGCTGTATTAAATGTAAGAGTTATCGGACTTACAGTCAGTAGTCCTGCCATCTGTGTTGAGATATTCAGGGTAACTGATCCGGCAGGGGCATTACCGAGCCACACCTCAATTGTGGCCGTTGCTCCTTCAGCCATAGTGACGGAAGCGGGTGAATAGAGTATTGAGGGGAGATCATCATCCCTGATAGTAATGGTGGCCGGAGTGGCATTAACCGCTATAACAGGTGTACCCGAAACCCCGGTAATGGTTACGGTAACTGTCTCATCGCCTTCAACCACCAGATCAGCTATCGGGGTGAGACTGCGAGTGTACGTCAATGCTCCTGCCGGCATGACAAAGGAGCCTGACAATGCAATGAAATCCGTACCCGAGGTTGCAGTGCCGGAGACGGAATAAGAGACCGTACGGGCAGTAGCAATAGGATTTGTGAGCGTAAACGTAAAGGTACCCGTCCCTGGAGCGCCGGGTCCGCCCTCTGTGACGAAAGGTGTGGTAGCAGTAACGCTTATGGTTGAGCTGTCATCATTAAGGATCGTGTAAACGCAGCTGACGATTGTGCCTGCCTGTACAGTCACAAAGGTGTTCATGCTCAGGTTGACTGTCTCATCATTCTCTACAATGAGGTCTCCCAGTATAGTGAGCACAGAAGCTGGAATAGGTATTGATACGGGTGTAGTATAATCTCCCGCAGGAATAGAGATAAGTGTGCTTGTCTGCAACCAGTCTTCCGATGTGGCCGTACCGTTTGTCACCATCAGTATAAGGCTGCCGGGCACGCTTATGATGCCTCCGCTGATAACTATTTGAGGCGCTGCCACAGGCCCCGGGCCATTGCCTTCAGCTCCTGAGGCTGTCGCTGAAGAGAACGAGGCATATACATGGTCATCATTCAAAATAGTGTAGGTATAGCTGTTTTGCGTGCCTATTGATAGTCCGGCTGAAGGATTGGACAGACCGATGATGATTGTCTCACTGGGCTCAACAAGCGCATCATTGATGATCGCTATATTGAATGAGCCTGTTGCTGATCCTGCAGGGATGGTAACCGTTCCCGGTGCCAGAATATAGTCAACACCGCTTGTAGCTGTACCACCAGTGACAGCATAGTCAAATGAGATATCTGATATATGCGGATAATTGAGAGAGACCTGTACCGTGACATTCGTAATATTTTCAAGCCCGGAGGCTGAGGATACGGTATAATTCACCTCGGGTCTGAAGGCAATGATAGCAAGATGATCTCCATCAGTGATATTAAGAGCGAGGCTGTAGCTGCCGGACGCAAGTGTAAGACGATGCATTGTGGCACCTGAGGTGAAATCACCGTCAGCATCTGTGAGTATTCCCAGGATGGGATATCCTGACGGCAGTGCCGGCAGCGATGCTGAGGGGATGCTTATCTTAACAAGGCCCACGTCACCTGTCTCGTCAAACCTCCACTCTCTTGCCATACGGAATGTTCCTGGTGCAGGCACCTCATCAGTGGTCCATGTTTTGGCATTCGCCTTGTTATGCCCGAAGAAGAGATACTCCCCCTCAGAAAGATCAGTGGGTGACGTGACCGATAGCATGCCGGTTGACCATGCGTTGGTGAAGAGAGTGCCATTATATGCAGCTATGCCGGAGACATCATGCGAATGAGTCGTCTCCCATGCAAAATGATCATCCGCAATAGGGAGAAGATACTTTGCACCCAAATTGTTCTGAAGAACAACCCGTTCGGCATCATTAAGCTGGCCAGAGAATACAACAACCTCCGTCATGTCTCCATTGAAATAACCGGCAGGATTAAGAGTCCCGTTCAGCTGAGTGGCTCCAAGAAGGGCAAAATTGGAGGTAAGCGACGGCACAACAGCGGAAGCAGAGCTTCCGGTAAGCAGGGTGCCATTAAGATAAGCTCCGTATGAGGAAACTGAGGCACCGGTAGGATTGGTGTAATAGATCATTTTCCAGTCTCCGGCCGTGTGTCCGTCGTTGAACACCTGGCTCTGGCCGTTGAACCTTACCGCGTCTTTGTGTTCAACACCATAACTCCTTACGGCATTAGCTCCGCCAACATTTTTTTGTCCCATGTAAAGACCACCATTAGCCTCATCAGCTGCTGTGGTGTTCCTGGCTACGATCACTACTGTTGCTGCATCAGACCCTGATATACCAAGTGATCCGCTGTACCCCAGGAAGTCGCCGCCGATGCCACCCTGGTCTGTGAAGTTCACTGCAGGATAACCGTTTATAGCGTTGGGGGTAACTGAAGGCACTGCCTGGCCATAGACCACCGCCCCAAAGTCGCGCATATGCCCTGAAACGTCGTACCAACTAGTAACAAAATAGAGAGGCTGGATAGCTATGAGGCTGTCTGACCGAAGCCAGAGTTGTGTGTTGGTAATGCTGCCCACTCCTCCAGGACCCATCTGCGCTTCAGCTGTCAGCGGCGGCAGTGTAAGGAGGGAGACTAGGATAAAGGTTAACAGACAGGTTCGTTTCATAACGGTCAGAATCGGTTTCCGAAGATCATAACATGTTACTAATCAAGCAATTGAGCTAACAATCCAAGAGGTTAAGCAATTGAATTATAACTCATTAGTTATCAAAAAGTAGCAGTAGCTAATATATATAAATTTCATTTATCGGTATCATCCCCCTCTGAAGTATAATTAACATCGTTAATAACATGACCATGAGCAGCCATGGAAGGTTGCTTTCAGTGCAGTTTAAAGAGAATCAGGAGAGTGATTTTATTTTCCCATGGACCCTTGTGTAATAGAAAATACAACTTATATTTGCACTCTCTTTTCGGGCGATTAGCTCAGTTGGTTCAGAGCGCCTGCCTTACAAGCAGGAGGTCGTAGGTTCGATTCCTACATCGCCCACAATATCTAAACCCCACAAATATCGTGGGGTTTCTTTATATCCAATTTTGTAATTCAATTATATTCCCCTCGGGGTCTCTCACATAAACAAACGTAATTTCTCCGGCTCCTTCAATTTTTCTCTTTGAGATTTCCCCCAGTCTATTACCTCCGTTCTCAAGCACAGTTTCAAGTATCTTTTCGACACTTTCAACTTCAAAGGCAATATGCCCAAAACCTCTTTTATTTGCGGTAATATATTCCTGATTTTCAATTGTTTCATATTGGAATATTTCGAGGGTAGGACCGCTTTCCCCATATCCTGGAAGTAATAGATGTGCACCTTGTATTTTAGCGTTTTTCAAACCAGTTCCTTTTTCAAGGAATTCTCCTGATTGGTTTCTAATTGGTGGAACAATTTCGCATTCAAAAGTTTTTACGTAAAATTCTACGAGTTCTTTCCAATTAGTACTGACAATGTTTGTATGGGCAAATCTCATTTTTCTTTTTTAATGGTGCAAATTCTCGCAGCTTATACAATGTTTGGCGGTATGAAAAGTTGCCGATTGCGGGCGATTTCCTGTCAAGTTACAAAAAAGTTGAAGCGGGCTACAACCCTTGAATAGCCTACAGTCCCGGCAATTTTTTATACCGCGTGTTGGGTGCTGCCTTTATTTCAGTTAATCGTTTATTAATCCTTGTCTTATGTGAGGTTTTTAATATTTTTTCTGTAATGAAGTCCAATCATAATACCAATAATTATTATTACTAACCAATTTATTGTAATAGTTGCAACCTCAAACAAATAACTCCTATCAATGCCAAATTTTATTGAGTAAAAAATAAATGCTATAAAGTTTAAAATCAATTGCGAAATTAGAATTATGCGAATTATCCTTTCTGTCCGGCTGTTTTTAGAGAAAGCAAATGCAAGAAAAAACAATGCAATAGACATGGTAATATACCCTAATTCTTCCATAGCAATAAACAAACCATGTTCGTTATATTGCGTTATCAGGGCTATTCCTTCGGTTTCTCCTTTCATTACGCTAATTGGGACAACTGAAAATTGTGTAAAATACGCAATCAATAAAACTGTCGATGAAATCAGAGTGAATGAGATGCTAAGAAACGTATAAAGTTTTTTCGCAGCTTTGACAATAAAATGATTTATCACAATAAATATTACAAAAGCAAATAATTGAAATATTGCTAAATACATCCAGTAGTAATCTCTTGGATAATATAAAAGAATATCGGGAAAAGGATATTCCATACAATTGTCAGGACAGTATGGTCCAGCTGGTGGTATTGCCGTCATAGCAAATCCAAAGGCTACTATTGTCAAAATTGACAAGATAAAGGATGAATAAAATCCGAATGTCAAATAACTTTTTTGGGATTCATTGTTTTCCATATCTTTTGTTTTTGTCGTTTCAATTCATTTCAAGTTGCAGGTGGTTTTGTAAAGGTTGCACCCAACTTGTATATATGTCCTTTACAGGTAATAAAATTTCACTTTACCTTCGATAGCCTTTGTGGAGATAAATAAACAACAGTCGCCTGGTTAGGGCAAAAAGAAAACCACAAAGTGTCTCGCTCCAATTTATTCTGCCCCGTGAAGGGATAAGGTGTTTTATTGTCTCAATTAGTTCCCTCTATAGGTTGAATACCCGAAAGGTGAAAGTGTAATTGGCACGTGATAATGGTTGTTGTCTTTCAATTCAAAGACCACCTCAATGAACGGATAAAAACTCTGCTGTCCCAGTCCCTCAAAATAAGGTTCAGTATAGTAAGTCAGTTTATAGATTCCCTGATGGTTCACGCCATTTTCCTCTTTTAGAAAATCTTTTATTCTACCGTTTTCATCGGTGAATTTTTCATCAATCTTTACCCATTCTTCGTTTTCGCCTTGTTTGGAAAGACTGATTTTTACATTAGTGGCAGGTTTGCCCTGTGTGATATCCAAAATATGACTCGATAACTGGTACTTTGCCTCTTGTGCAAAGTTGCAACTAGAGATTACTAACATCATCAGTGATAACAAAAATATTTTTTTCATGTGACTAATTTTTAAGATATTTTGTTCAACAAAATTATATTATTGATTAAGAGCTTTTAATCCTGCTTTAGCAATACGAAGATCTCTTGTACAAAGCCATCTGAAAATACCATACAGCTAAATAGTGTTTTACACACAGTCTTATCACAGTTGCAGCATGGAAGGCAGGAATAAAATACTATTCAGGTCAATTGAGCGGAACTATAAGATTGTGTATACAACTGAGCTGGTGCCAGCCACTTTTTCGATTTACAATTGTCTCCCTACAAGCAATTTCAACATATTGCCCATCATTTTTTGTTTACTAACCTTTTCATTAAGAATTCTAAGATACAACATCACTGCATTCTTTGGAGGCACGGTTTTCTTCTTTTTTTCAATCAGATGCAAAGCTTCATTTTTACAGGTAGTGACACACAAGCCACAGCCAATGCATCTATCAAGGTTTATCACTGCCTTTTTATCTTCGATACAGATGGCATCCATCTGACATCTTTTAACACATACCGAACATCCATTACATGCCTCACTGTTAACACTGGCATAAAAATTATGCCCAATGAGTTCTGATGGCTTATCATATTTTTTTGCAGAAGTAAGCACGCCACAGCAACACCCACAACACAAACATATACAAAAAGGTTGCAAAGAGTTGCCAGGTTGCAAAACCAGACCTTCACGCTCCGCCCTATCCATAATATCCAGGCATTCCTCTTTAGTAATAGTTCTTGCCTGCCCCCTGTCTAAATATGAAGATGCTCCAAAAGAAATACAAACCTCAATATTTTTGGTCTGCTTACAGGGCTTCCCCAGAAGAGCTTCACCTTCTTTACAAACGCAATTGGCAACGGCAATAGATTGATTGGTCTCTTTTACAATTTTGCGCATATTGTCGTAAGTAGCAATATTGTACTCCGGAACAATAGCTTTCATATGAGGAGTGGTTCGTAGCTGAGGCAAGGAACTTCTAAAAAATTCATCATTAAAACCTTCATCAAAATATTCATGCATCCATTGCATGAATTCTTTATTCATATGTCCCAATTGGTACTCAAACATTCCAATTGCCAACATGGCATTACTGTATTTAAATAGCTCAATTTTTGAGCGGTTAATTGAACCACTTAAATACATTGTATTCAGAACAGTGCTTAACTTGTCTCGTTCAACTGCATTGTTAAACTTTCCTTTTAACCTTTTTTTTATGGTTAACACTGAAGCTCCTCCCAAACTAAGACACAGTGCTACTTTGGCCTCAAAATCATTAAAAAGATATTGTAATATTTTTATTTCCACCCCTGATTCGGTTTTTGGAAAACCTATGGGTAATTTATCAAGATGTTCTTGTAGTAAGCGGTAAATGTGTTTGTCATATTGCATATGTAATAATAGTCATTTATTAAATCACATAAAACTATTTACATGATATTGAGATATCTAATTGGCATGCATATGAAATCTACAATCGGATATGCTAACCTGCCTACAAATCGTCATATCCACCATATGGGACACAAAAGTCAGTGTCAATGTCTGCATTTCCGAAAGGAAAACCTGTCTGATAAATATTGGGGCTGAAGGTTGGAGAATCCGGGATATTTCCGGAAACGGGCTTTAGCATGTTACCCGGTGGGACTTCTACCCGCTATTTGCCTGCCTGTGAATTACCATTCGATTCTTCTGTCATCATCATTCGGTCATTTACCATTCATAATCATATATTAGTCAAAATCAGTCCATTACTTTACTATCAGGTGCTTTTTAATTTGTTACTTTATGATTCCGAAGGTCCTTTTTTTTGAAAAGCAGCCCTCACTGGTACAGAAAGCTCCCCCCAAGGGTCAGCAGAAAAGTGAGGGCTGCTTCCATTATACCAACCCTAACAGGAAACATCAGACAAAAAGGTCAGACCGTATGGGTGACCCGGCAATTTTGTCTGTTGCCTTTAAGAGAAACATTATGATTGATGATTAAATAATGGTTGATTCTTCAATGCTGCGAAAGTACCGCGGAAATTTTCCCGTGAAGAGAGAATCAATAGTAATGATGAAAAAATATGATCAGGCAATAAGTCCGATCTGAGCTTTTCTCTTTTTTGTATGGAAATAAGTGAGACCATTCACTTCTGTCATTCCCAGCAGCTCCAGGTTGCACTCTTCGAGAAGAGATGTTACGGTCTTTTTGGTAAGGTACCTGTTAGTCTTGAGATCAATGAAGCTGTACATGCGATTAATAAAGGGTATCCTTGAATCGATACCATTTTCATACGCTTCAGCCCTCTCCGACAGGCCTTTGGGAAGGTTACTATATTTGTCTCCAAAACCGTTTTGCGATCTATTATCAATGAAACACCCCACAAAGCTGCTTTCACCGGGCAGAAGCTCTGAGATCTTGCGCAGAAACTCCCTTAACTCCCTGACATAGTTCAGTTGCTTCAGGTTCACAATAGCTTTAACCCCGTCAAGCTCCTCAGCGTCATAAAAGTAGTGTCTTGAGGAAGGAATGACAAGAATATCCGGCTCATTTGAGAGCCCCATGTCATCAAGATAACCTATCAGGTCACTACGTACTCCGGAATGAAGTTCTGAAAAAAGGTTATGGAGCTTGGATTCACGTGCGGACAGCTCCGTACGACCGAACAGATTCAGTGATTTGTCACTAAATGCGTTTGAACTGTTTCCTGTGACTTGTTGATCCATTTCTTCTATTTTTACTTTTTTCTAACCTGAATAATTTCTATTGTCTGTTTTCTCAATCGTCAATAATCCAAATGGAATATTTTCCGAATTTTTTAGGCTAAACTTTTACATGACAAAAAATGTGTAATCATATATTATCCCGTTTTCACGCAGCCACCAGCGAAGTGCTTTGGCAATCTTGCGCCGCTTAATCACAACCCTTCCTGTCTCCCTTGATGTTATCTGAAATAATACTTTCATTTTTCGCGCTTTTAGTCATATCAAATATAAGCTACAGACCTATCAGATACAAGTCGCATAAGCCCATCAAATGGTCATATTAGTATGCTTGAAATTGCTTTGTCAAGATTATGTAGAGGTTCACTGCACCTGTCATGCCACTCATATGCATTACCGGTTCATTCGTCAAAAAGCGACTCCTTTTTATCAGTGTTCCAGGTATAAAGTACCAATTGCTAAGGCTTTTCATCTCAATTATCTATTAATCTGACTATTGAGAAGTCAATTATACAAAAACCAGTATAAATCTAAACTTTGACAAACCGCTGGTTTATTATGATTAATAATTGCAAGAAAGAGCATATTCATCACAAAACTCTAAATTCCGAGGTACCGGAAGTTTAAAATTCCGCGTAAAATCATGCCTTTAATAAAAAGAATGAGGTGATGCAACCTGTGATATAATATAGATTTACTATCCACAGCCGTGCCAGCAGACTACCCTTTAACGTGAATAATGCGGCCAGTAAAATCAGAAACGGGGAGGAAAACAAATTCCTCCCCGTTCATTTGAACATTCGAATATTAGACCTCCCTGCAGCAAGCTGCAGGGATTGCGCCTGCAGGACTCAGATAATTCTATCTTTTGATACACCCAATCCCCGGCAGGTCGGGTGAGAGGGTATAAAATGGAGCCTTGTAGTCTGGTCCGCCGGTGAAGGGCTCCAGGCTCGGTTCAATGTGCGGATCAAGGTCGATGTGACTGAAGCAACCCATTCCCGCTGCAAAATGCACCGAGCATCCCAGGGCCAGCTTTGTCTCAAGCATGCATCCGATCATCAGCTTGATGTTTGCGCTACGGGCGATGGCTGCGATATCCATCGCTTCAATGATACCAGACTTCATCAGCTTGATATTAATAAAATCGGCACAGCCTGTACGGACAACGTTTATTGCATCAGCACTGGTAAAGACTGATTCATCGGCAGCAATAGGTATCGATGTGTGGTCTTTGACATAACGCATACCCAGAAGGTCATACCTTGAGACGGGTTGTTCAAAAAGGATTGGCCTGATGTTATTTTTGCCCATCTCTTCAATAAAGTGAACCGCCTCACATGGCGAATAGCCCTGGTTAGCATCAATTGTTAATCCACATCCGGGAGCACCATCCATGATTGCCAGCAGTCGATCGATATCATCAGTTAGATTCTTTCCAACCTTGGTTTTGAGTACCGTATAACCGATCCTGGCCAGTTTGGCAGCGTTAGCCTTTGCCGTCTCCGGCGGGACAATATCGATTGTATAGTCAGTCTCAGCCTTGTTGCCTGCACCGCCGAAGAACTGGTAGAGCGGAATATTCAGCACTTTGGCATATGCATCAAGGAGAGCCATCTCAATGGCGCACCTGGCTGTAACCTGCGCCCAGAATACTCCACGGAGGGTTGCAGAAATCGCTCTGTAATCACTGACATCCTTGCCCTTGATAAAATCAATACAGCTGTTCAGGGTGGCAAGTACTGTAGCCTGGTTCTCACCATTAATCGGTTCCAGGGGCGCTGCCTCGCCATAACCCTCTATACCGTTGTCAAGCACAACCGTCACAAGAGCATTCTCAATGCTGTACTTTGTTCCTATGGCTATCCTAAACGGCTCATCAAGCGGTACATTCACCGGCTCAATAATTACTTCTCTGATCTTAATTGCTTTCATTTTCTTCTTTCCATTTTTTTAACAACTCCAATAACTGACTTATCTGATCTTCTGTATGAGTGACTGAGGCGGTCATCCGTAGCTGGTGCATCTCTTTTCTGACGGGATAGTTCATGGAAGGTGCAATCACACCATGCTCTTCCAGGAACAGGGAGAGGCCTCTTGCCTTCTCCGCAGTATCCAGGATAACCGGAATAATAGGTGTCCGGTAATGATTGGTCTGATAACCCATTGCAGCCACCTCCTCTCTCAGTCTCCAGGCTTTGCTGAGCAGCTCAGTGCGCAGGCCGGGGTTATCTCTAAGAATTGCCATAGAGGCAATGCCTGCTGCCACTATCGGTGGAGGGAGGGCAGTTGATGCCTGATATGTAGCCGACCTTTTGCGAATCTGTTGCGTGAGGCTGTTGCTGCCTGAGATAAAACCGCCATATCCTCCCAGAGCCTTGCTCATGGTATCCGTCTGGTATATATTTTCATCATCCGGCAAGTTGAAATGCTCAGGGGTCCCCTTACCGGTTGACCCGAGAATGCCTGTTGAATGTGCATCATCAACCACAAGAAGTCCGCTGTGCTTTTTCACTACCGGATAGATACTGTCCAGAGGAGCTATCTCACCCGTCAGGGCAAAGACCCCGTCAGTGACTACCAGCGGATTTGAATCCCTGTTATTGTCAAGCAGGTAAGCAAGATGATCAGCATCACAGTGATCATAAAAGACAATCTTCACAACATTGGCCGGTATGGCGGCGATAATGCTTGCATGAGCTGACTGGTCAATAAAGATGGTTGAATAGCCACCTTGAAGTATCTCCAGAAGGATGCTGTTGCCCTGATAGCCTGAAGCAAATGCAACCGCATCTTCCTTTCCTTTGAACGAAGCCAAGGCGCTCTCGAGCTCCAGATGCAGGTCAGACGTGCCAGTAGTATGCCTCGACGCTGCAAAGTTGACACCGTACTTTTCGACGGCTCTAATGACCGCGGCCTTGACGTCTGGGTGAGCGGCCAGACCCAGATAATTGTTTCCTGCAAAGTAGGAATACTTTCTGCCGTTACTGATTATATAATTCCCGACTTCGCTATTTAAAAGGACCATAATTTGTCTCCTTTACTGCAATATAATTGAGTGTATCAAAACTAACGTTTTAACCTGATTTATTTATAAAAATGAATTAATCATCCGGGGGTCTGACGAAATAATTTAAATCCAATTATTTGCAGGGGAATTGCGCAAGAGACTTAAGTTAGCCTTTGACAGGGAGGGCATTGAGATACCCTTCCCTCAGACTGTCATCCATCAGGCCAGGGTATAGAAAGAAAGGCCGGATATATGACACCAGCCTTTGCTTTAAAATTTCGTTGTTTATTGCGTCATCGCAGTTTTGAAACTTTCTGTTCGTTACTTCAGTTTTTCAACTGTCAGCTGATTGAAGGTGAACTCCACAGGTATAGTGTAACTCACATCCACTGCCTTCCCCCTCTGCTTCCCCGGTTTCCAGTCGGGCATGCTCCGGATTACTCTCAATGTCTCAGCATCAAGCAATGGGTGAAGGGATTTTACAATCTTCACATCGCCTACCTTTCCCGTGCTGCTGACCACAAAACTTGCAAAAACTCGTCCTGAGACCTTTTCACTGACAGCTTGAGCAGGGTACGTAAGGTTGGAACCGATCCAAGACTTCATAGCCTCTGCTCCTCCGGGAAACAAAGGCATCTCCTCAACTATTACAAATACCTCCTTTTCGGGTTGTTTCTCCCCGGCAACTCCAATATCTACGCCCTTGACAGTTTTGGAGACAGCATTTTCCTTGGTGGTGATCAGTATCACACCGTCCTTGCCCTTTTCTCCGTATTTCGCCATCGCCGATTCACCTTTCAGGACATTTATACTTGCTATGTCATCAGGAGATATATCATCAATCTTCTTATTGTAAACGACTCCGTCAAGGATTATCAAAGCTTTTTCGGGAGTTGAAGAAGTTGTTGGAGGAGGTGGTGAAAAGGCAATGCCCGATGAAGCCTGGGCGGCCGGAGGTGGTGGTGGTGGAGGTGGAGGTGGAGGAGGTGGAGGCGCGCCGGGAGTGACCTGAACTGTTTCCATCATAATATTACTTTTTTTCATTTTGACAGTGATCTCACCTTTTACCGATGCACTGACAGTAGCGGTCTCGTAACCTACATAGGTTATAAAAAGAGTTGCATCATCGGCGACATCTTTAAGCGCAAATCGACCTTCACCGTCGGTCATCGTTCCAACAGTTGTGCCCTTTACGATGACGGCCGCTCCTTCGAGCGGAATGCCCTCCTCGCCACGGACCACACCCTTAACTGATTTTGTGAGATCAGCCTGAGTATAACCTTCAGCAGTCGGGTCAGCTCCTGGCGCTGTGATCCTGTATTGCGGCTCTGCAAAAGCGTAGAGCACTATTGCTGCAATAGGCAGTATTATCAGCAGCCTGAGCTTTCTGTAAGGTGAACTTATTTTGTTTTTCATCATGGTAAACCGTTTTTTATTTAGTGAATAACTGAAAAAATTACCCAGATCAATTACCGGCGAACCGGCGATCTGATTAAGAAGGGCAGCCTTGTAAACAGCCGGGTCAGACGTGCGCTGCAGCGCCTCCGCATCGGCCAGGTACTCATGGTTATGCCTGACAAACCGGGAATAGATCCAGACGACAGGATTAAACCACTGAACTGCACAAAGAATAGCCGAAAGCATCAGATCAAGCCAGTGCATCTGTCTTATATGCACCATCTCATGATTCATTATCTCCCTCGCCTCGGTCTCAGAAACAGAAGGATTGACTACGACAAAGGAGAATAATGAAAATGAATTCGGAAACTCTGACGATCGGATCAGCTGTGCCGGAAAATCAGGTACCGGTACTGCATTTCTCGCCGCCTTCAGCACAGGAACCACCTGGGTAACGTATCTGGCTAAAATAAACAGAACCCCGAAGAGCCAGAGGCCAAATATCAATAAAGCAACAAGGCTCTGGCCGGAACCGGCATCCATATAACCAGCAATCGCAGCTCCGGCATGCACACCAGACTGCATCACAGGTATATCAATAAAATATTTAACCGATATAAGCGGAAGAAAAAGTGATGCCACGATCCCTGCCACCAGGTAGATCCTGTTAAGGATAAAGAATCGCTCATTACGAAGAAACAGCAAGAAGACCAGACCGAAACCGGTTATCCACACCGCTGACTTAACAAGGTACAAACCAATTGCTTCCATCATTCCTTTTCTTTACGTGCCGATAATTCTTCCATAGTCTCGGTAAGCAGCTCCTCAAGGTCCGCCACGGTAAGATCCTTTTCACGTGCAAAGAATGATGCCATGGCAGGGAACGAGTTGTCAAAATAGCTTTCAAGAAGTCCAAAGAGCTGGCCTCGCGAATACTCCTCCTTGGAAACGACCGGATAATAGAGATGAACGTTACCGTAGGTCTTGTGATCCACAAAACCCTTCTTCTCTAAAATCCTCACTACAGTTGAAACAGTATTCCTGGCAGGTTTTGGATCTTCAAACCGATCTCTGATATCCTTGACCAGTCCTTCTTCCATGTCCCACAGAATCTGCATCACCTGCTCTTCTGCCTTAGTAAGTTGCAATGTTTTCATGTCTGTTTTGTCAATCCTTCAATGCAAATATATAACTACTTTCTTAGTCATGCAACTATTTTTGCAAATTTTTGACTATTATTTTAGTTACCTGATTTACATGCTGATTATGAGTGTATTATAATAGCATATGCATTGACTCAGCAGCGGCAGCATCAGTTGGCGGGCAGCCAGAGGTCTTCTGAATGGTAGCCGGATCATCAGTTGGCGGGCAGCCAGAGATCTGTTGAATGGTAGCCGGAGCGACTGCTGTCGGGCAGCCAGAGATCTGTTGAATAGCAGCCGGATCGACTGCTGCCGGGCAGCCATAGGTCCATTGGTGAACAGCCGGTAAGATTAAGAAGGATCAGAGCCGCTTCCTGACCGTTGACCAGGTGTCTGTGATCAGGAAGCTCTCTTCCATGTAACCGATCATCTGTTCAAACCGTTTCATCGGAAGGGCAAAGGTGAGCACATTTTCAGGCACGCATTTACGCGCTGACGGGTCAAACATCCCGATGACTGCTCTCTGCCTGTCATTCAGTCCTTCGAGGTAAGGATAGTGTATTATTGAAGCGCAGCCTGACCCAAATGGTGCAAAGGTGCCATTAGGCTCGGACTGATCAAAATTGGCCAGGGTGAATAGTCCCGAAAGAACATCCGGCGTTGCAAAGAAGATCACTACGTCAGGCTCATCTGTTTCTTCCAGCTTATCCCATCTTTTAAAAACAAGGTTCATCCCTGAAACGGGAAGGTTTTTCTGCGTCTTCATGAACTCTCTCACCAGCTCTGGTGTACGCAGATACCTCTCACCCTCGGTCTTCTCATTACCGCATGAAAGAAAATTTTCAAACCCCGGACGCATCTTTTCTGCAAAACCAAGGTATCGTCTGGCGCCGCCGCATGTTGTATTCTCGGCATTAAAAACGAGGCTGATGCCATTTCTGACCCTCCCAAGCTCACATATTATGCAGCTCCATCCCTTTGGTTTCTCTGCAAATTGAACACTACCGTTGCCATAGGAATAGTAAAATGCAACAGGAAGTTCAGCTTCACCGAAATATTTATTCCATAATGTTGTAAATCTGTCTCTTAATTCAAGGTTCATAATGACAAGATTTGATCAGCTGCAAGATAAACATCATTCGTCCGGAATTGTTTAATCTGATTGAAGCTGCCCGCATAAAGCTACGAGGAACCGATCAGCCTACTGGCGGAGAGCTCGCAGAAGACTATGCGCTCGCAAAGTTTATGGCATTTTTAACACCAAGTCTTAACAATTGAGAATCAATGCAGTATTTTTTGTCTCCATTAAACTATAGGCCACAAATCACTGATCACCAATTATTTCGCTGACAGGAATCTTCTGAAAGAAAAGATCACGTGATCCCTCATAGAGAATGGCTATCGTATTTTTATCGACCATTGTCATACATGAATAGCCGAAGCATGAAGGGCTGAATAATTCGAGCTGGTACTCCTCAGGCCATGTCAGTCCCTCGTCAAGACTGGCTTTGATGGTCATGCGGATACGGTCTGATTTGTCGTTTGGATTGAAAAAGAAGAGGACTTTCTTCGATTCACCCTCTGTCATAATCTCAGTGCTGATCAGGCTGGCCATACAGTTAGACTCAGGCAGGGCAGAGTTAGATGATGGGTGAAGCGCCCATGTTCGGCCGAGGTCAGTAGTGACAGCTACTGCTCTTCCATTAGTAGGGCCCTTGTCAGTGCGATTGCGGTCATCACGCATATTAAGCATCAGCACGCCATCTGCAAGTTCAACAACCTGTGCCTCTGTAGTGTTTGTTTTTGCGCCTGTTCCAACATGCCATGTCTCACCTCCATCTTTGCTGTAAACTATCGTTGAATGACATGTGTATTTCCCGCCGTCAAGAGCCATGGCGCCAATATCAGCCTTAAACTGGGCAGGGAATACCAGGGTGCCGTCACTTAGGGTTATTCCCCTGCCAGGGCCCTGCAACAGCAGTTGCCAGGCCGGGTCTTTGATCTGCCCGGTAATATTTATCGGTGGTGACCATGTCAATCCGTCGTCAGTGCTCTTCACAAGTATGAACTGCCCCGTCTCCACGGGAGACATACCCGGCTGCGAAGCCCACCACAACATTTTATCAGGTGCTGAGCCGCTCATCCAGAGCGCTGCCACCCATATTGTATTTGTTTTATGGTCGTAGAGCAGGCATGGATCGCCAACGCCATTAAGCTGCTCAGGCCTGCCTCCATACTCGCCCATGTCCATAATCACCCTCATCTGCTCCCATGTCCGGCCACCATCAGTGCTACGGCTCATGCCGATATCAATGTCCTCCTGAAGATCCTTGCTGCTATTGTACCTGTTGTCATAAACAGCAATGAGCGTACCGGCATTCGTTGTTACCAGTCCCGGTATGCGGTAGGTGTCAACTCCATCCTGCCCTGCCGCCCTCAGTATCTTTGCAAATCTTATCGGAGCAACGGAGGAGGGGAAATCATGGCTCCTGATAATACCGTCACTGAAGGTGAGCTTCAGGGATTCCAATTGAAGGGTGGCAAGAAGATCAGCGTCAGGCCTGGCCGTGAAGCTTATCACAAAAAAGTTCTGCCCGGGGCTAAGAATAACCGGGCCGGTCAGGTCAGTATTCTTCCCAGGCGCAATAGAGGTTGCCATGAGGGTACGTTGAGGTGTTCCCGTGGGCACCCCGGCATACCAGGCTGTTAATGAGGCCAGTGAAGTAACAGCACTTTCATCCGTAAAGGTCAAGCTTATCTTTTCCAGAACCAGGGA
Organism: uncultured Rikenella sp.; assembly: GCA_964418865.1. Lineage (GTDB taxonomy): Bacteria > Bacteroidota > Bacteroidia > Bacteroidales > VadinHA17 > SR-FBR-E99. The sequence continues at coordinate 8,771 of CAYQNT010000018.1, read as the reverse complement.
ACCCTCACCGCCTTCTGCTGTGAACCACAAGGTAATGAGATCATTCTGTTCCCTTTCTAAGAAGAGAGGTTCGGTTTTGACTGACGCCTCAGGCTCTCCCACTCTCCACACAGTGTCAGCAATAGCTTTATCATCACAACGTGAAGCCATAACCATAACGGACAAAAAAATAAGGAAAAATCTCACCGAAATCAGGGTCTTTATATTATTTGCTGCTTATGCCAACCAATGAACGGGGAGGATTGCAGTAAAGTTCCGGTATCAGAGGCAATTCGCTTTTATCCTCCGGTGAGAACTGCTGAAGAAACCTCACCAGTGCCAGCCATTCCTTGCCTTCCTGAAGACCCTCCTCCGCAGGGTTCATGTCAATAACGGCATCATCCATATCATTCATCGCCATTCCCTGGTTGTCCTTCGGAACAACATTGATAAGCCCGAACGACATCTTTTTGATGATACCTACAAAATCAAGCATATATGAATTAGCGACAATCGAATAAAGACGGGTATCCTTCTTTGATGTATTTACCTCTGTGATGTTACCTTCATTATCAGTGAACTCCATCTTCCGAATCTTGTTGAGAAGGAATCCTTTCGGATCATACTCTATGTTCAGATGTGAGTAAAAGCAAAAATGACCGGGGGTGGATGCCGATGACATAATAAGTATCTCGGCAATGTTTTTCAGTTCACGGCCGGTCACCCACAGTCTTGACAACGGGTAACCCGGCACATTGTCGCCGCCCGATCCAAGAGACATCACCCGGAAGAGGTCGGCCACGCTCTGAATACCAGGCATTACTGGGTCACGGATGACACCGGCAGCCACCATGGCAATGTCAGTTCCCGGACCGTCAGTATTAACATAATAATAAATTGCATCAGCCATCAGTGCACCTAGGTTACTTCCTGCCAGGTCACCCTGTTCATCGCAGAACAGTGTGCAGGAAGCAGATGCTACCGGCATATCATAGCTCAGACCCATCGGGGCAAGTATGCAGCTGTCAACTGCAAGTTTCTGCTTCTCTATCTCTGCCTGAATCACAGCGTCATACATGGCTGCGTCATCAACAGGGATTATCTCATAACTGTCAAGAGTGATGCCGTTGCCGGTAAAGGTGATATCAGCCCTTCCCACGAATCTCCCTGCACTGCCTGCCTGGAGTATCGGCACGCCGTTTACAACCACGGGCTCTTTAAGCAAAGTATGCGTATGACCGGAGATGACCAGGTCTATTCCCTTTACCTTTTTAGCCAGAACGGCATCCTCACCGGCCCATTTCCCTTTCTTGTTCCTTGATACGCCACTGTGTGAGAGACAAATGATTACGTCGCAGTTCTGTTTCCGCAGCTCTTTTACAAGCTTTTTTGCCGACTTCACATTTTTCCCGAAGGTAATGGGAGGCGCATATGGTGCCGAATCGTCAGCGTCTTTCCCCAGCAGGGAGAAGAGACCAATCTTTATTCCGTTGATCTCCGTAACATACCACTGCTTTATAAGACCGTCACGCATTACCGCTTCAAAAGCATCATCACCCGGGTCGTCAGGATCGGTTACAGCATTGCCCATGAGTATCACAGGTATCTCTCCCCTGCTGACTGATGTGCGTATTATGCCGGCATATGCTGCCGGGCCAAAGTCAAAGTCGTGGTTTCCCATTGCCATCACGTCATAGCCGGCCTTCTTCATGAGTGGCAGCTGAAAGCCTGTCACAGGCTCCAGGGCGTGAAAGAGTGTCCCCATCAGACAGTCGCCCCCGTCAACCACCAGTGTGCTGCCGGGATTCTCAGCCCTTACTGTACTGATTATACCGGCTATCCGCGATAGGCCGCCTATGGTAGGGTCATTGTCAGCTACCCCAGGTGTATAGGCTGACTCCGGGGCATAACCCTGCAGGTGTGAGTGAAAGTCGTTCGTATGAAGGATAGTCAGTCTCTTGCCCTCCTGAGCGTTCAGCGTCACTACAGGGATCAGAGCTAACAGTGCAAAAAGAATATATCTTTTCATCATATTATAATTAATTTTAAGGGTATGATGAACCCACATGTTGCGGATTAACATAATATATGTGTTTAAGGATTCAAATACATGTGGGTTTCATATGATCTGAATTACGGGATTAAGTTAAGAAAAAAGGTTCATTAATTTTTCTGTCTGTTATAAGGCGTCTGCCACAATGAATGTTGAGCCGCCGATAAAGATCATATCATCAGACCCGGCGCTGGCACGAGCAGCCTCCACCGCAGCAGGAACTGACTTATAGCATGAACCTGTAAGACCATATCTGGCAGCCTCAGTCATAAGCATATTCTCATCCAACGCTCTGGGCACCGATGCTTTTGTGAAATAGTATATGGCGTCACGCGGGAAGAGAGGCAGCACCGTTGCCAGGTCCTTGTCGCTGACAAAGCCGATCACCATATGAAGAGCATGCTTCGGTGTTGCCCTGATCTGCCTGATTACATACTCCAGTCCTTCTCTGTTGTGACCTGTATCGCAAACAGTCAGCGGCGAGCGGGAGAGCACCTGCCAGCGGCCCATCAGTCCGGTGTTTGCAACAACGCCTGACACTCCCTTAATGAAATGGTCACTACTGATCCCAAACCCGGCAGAGAGCACCTCAACCGCGGCAGCAACAGTCTGTATATTTCTCTGCTGTGCCAGTCCGCCCAGCGGCGTTTCGCCCCTTATCACCGCACCGTCGCGGAGATCCCCCAGAGCAAAGCCCTTCATCAAAGCACCGTCGCGAAGAAGCTTCAGGGCAAAGCGCCTCATCGCACTGTCTACAGAGAACCTACCTAGGCTGCATCTGAACAGGCTGTCAGCAAACCAGACGGGAGCATTCTTAGCCTCGGCCCTCGCAACAAACAAATCGCTGGTCTCCGGCTGTGTCTCACCTATGATCACAGGCACTCCATGCTTTATGATGCCGGCCTTTTCACCGGCTACAGCTGCAAGGGTATCTCCAAGAAACTCCATGTGATCATGACCTATATTGGTTATGACCGAGAGTTCAGGAGTAATAATATTAGTTGAGTCAAGTCTCCCTCCCATCCCAACTTCAACCACGGCAAGATCAACCTTCATCCTTGCGAAGTAATCAAATGCCAACGCCACCGTAAGCTCAAAGAAAGAGGGCTTCATCGTTCTGATGAGTTCACCATGGGCAGCAACAAATTCTACCACCTCCTCTTCACTGATCATCTGCCCGTCAATCCTGATCCTCTCACGGAAATCAATCAGATGCGGAGATGTGTAAAGGCCGGTACGGAAGCCCGCCTCCTGCATCACCGAGGCGATCATATGTGCAACGGATCCCTTGCCGTTGGTGCCTGCCACATGTATTGTCCGGAATTGTTTATGCGGATGGCCGAAATATGCATCAAGCTCCAGCGTATTGTCCAGGTTTCCCTTATAGGCGGGCTTCCCCACACGGTGGTACGTCGGAAGAAGGCTGAAAAGGTAACTTACTGTCTCGGGATATGTCATGTTGATAACCTTAAGGCGGTTGTTTGCAAATTTACAAAAAGCACCGGTAGACAGGTTACCCAGGGGCTATCTTTGTCACTGTTAAAGCAGTTGCGCCGGAGCTGCCATCATTTAAACCTATTCTGTTATGGCGAAAAAGACAAAGCAAAAAAAGATTTTTATCCTGGACACCAACGTGTTACTGCATGACTATTTAAGCATTTACAACTTTGAGGAGAACGATGTTGTTATTCCCATCGTGGTGCTTGAGGAGCTTGATAAGTTCAAGCGTGGCAATGACATGATCAATTTCCATGCGCGGGAGTTCACGCGCGAACTCGACAAAATTGCAGGCGACATGCTTCTGACGGGTAAGATCCCACTGGGAGACAAGTTAGGAACACTGCACATTGAGACGGGCAAGCAGTTTTCAGAGCGGGTCTCCGAATCATTTCCCGAAAGGACCCCGGATCACCGTATATTAGCCATAGCCGATTTTGTCACCCAGGAAAATAAGGATAAGAGTGTTGTGCTTGTCACGAAGGACATCAACCTGAGGATGAAGGCTAAGTCGCTGGGCGTCAGAGCTGATGACTACCAGAACGACAAGGTGGTAAATCTTGATGACCTATATAAGGGTATAAAGATTATTGAGAACATTGACCATGACCTTATAAACAAGCTATATGAGCAAGCTGACGGAGTACCTGCCTCTGAGCTCAAGATAACGGACCAGGAGCCGGGGCATCATTTCTTCATCCTTCGCAACAGCAATTCCAGCGCCCTTGCCCACTACAACCCGGCCACCAAGATGCTGGTGAGGGTTCTCAAACAGACAACCTACGGTATTGAACCGCGCAATGCGGAACAGACCTTTGCTCTTGACGCGCTTTGTAATCCTGATATCCAGCTCGTCGCTCTCACCGGCAAGGCCGGCACCGGGAAGACCCTGTTGGCCCTGGCGGCAGCACTGCATCAGCATAAGAGATACAAGCAGATTTTCCTTGCCAGACCTATTGTTCCTCTGGCTAACCGTGACATGGGCTACCTTCCCGGCGATGTGAAGGAAAAGATGGATCCATACATGCAGCCTCTGTATGACAACCTGACTGTCATCAAGCACCGCTTCAGTGCCCAGAGCCCGGAGTTCATACGCATCAGTGATATGATCAAGGATGAAAAGCTGGTCATCACCCCGCTGGCATATATCAGGGGACGAAGCCTGTCTAACATCTTCTTCATCGTAGACGAAGCGCAGAACCTGACACCTCATGAGGTGAAAACAATTATCACAAGGGCAGGGGAAGGAACAAAGATGATCTTTACCGGAGACATTGAACAGATCGACTCGCCTTATCTCGATTCCGGTTCCAATGGACTGAGCTATCTGTCTGACAAGATGAGGGGCCTTGATCTCTTCGCACACGTCCATCTGGTGAAGGGCGAGAGGAGCTTCCTGGCAGAGCTGGCAAGCAGACTGCTTTAGACCCGCTTTTTTATTACTTTTACTGCCGGAAAAATAACCGTTCAGTATTGAGAAAAAAAGTAGCGTTTCATACACTGGGATGCAAGCTTAATTTTGCCGAAACCTCCACCATTGCCAGGAGCTTCCCGGAAGCGGAGTTTGAAAGAGTGTCATCCGACAGTCGTGCTGATATCTATGTGATCAACACCTGCACCGTGACTGATGCGGCCGACCGCAAATGCCGGCAAGCTGTAAGAAAAATCATTAACCACCATCCTGATGCCTTTATTGCAGTTGTAGGCTGCTACGCTCAAATGAGGCAGGCTGAGGTGGCAGCCATTGAGGGGGTCGATCTCGTTCTGGGCACATATGAGAAATTTGACATTGCATCTTACATTGACACTCTTGACAAGCGTACTGCACCAGTGATACACTCATGTGAAACTATTGACATAGAAGGGTTCATGCCATCATGGTCTGCAGGTGACCGTACCAGAACATTCCTCAAGGTGCAGGACGGCTGTGACTACCACTGCTCCTACTGCACCGTCCCCCTGGCCAGGGGAAAAAGCCGCAACCCGCACATCAGCATGATTGTTGAAGAGGCTGCCGGCATCGTTGCTGCTGGTATCAGGGAGATAGTGCTCACCGGGGTTAACGTAGGCGATTTCGGCAGGAGTACGGGTGAGACCCTCGAACAACTGCTCCGTGCCCTCGTTAATGTTCAAGGGCTGCAAAGACTCAGGCTTTCGTCAATAGAACCCAATCTCGTAAGCGATGCAATCATTGATCTCATTGCTTCGGAGAAGGTGCTAATGCCTCACATCCATATGCCTCTCCAGAGCGGCAGTGACAAGATACTCAGCCTCATGCGACGCCGTTACCAGAGGGAAGTATTCCGTGACAGAGTGATGAAAATAAAAGAGCGCATTCCTGATGCAGGCATAGGAGCTGATGTTATTGTCGGTTTCCCAGGTGAGACTGAAGAGGATTTTGAGGATACCTTCAGGTTCCTTGAAGGCCTGCCTGTCTCATACCTGCATGTGTTTGCCTTCTCACCGCGTCCGGGGACACCCGCAGCAGAACTGCCCGGGGAGGTGCGAAAACAGGATAAGGAACGGCGCAGCAGGCAGCTTATAAAATTATCAGCGAGCCGCCGTATGCTATTTATGCGCAATGCCTCAGGAAAAACCTATGATGTGCTCTTTGAGAAAAAGAGCCCTGATGGCATGATTTCCGGACTGACGGGCAACTATATCAGGGTTCACATACCCTGGAGTAAAGAGCTCCCGGGAACAATCCGGCAGGTCAGGCTGACAACAGTACGCGGTGACGATTCCATGAACGGGGAGATAGATGACGTAACCGGAAGATAGAGGAGATGACTATTAGAGAGAGAACTTGCTATGAGAAAGATGATATGACTGTGATATAGATGACATTACTATGAAATGAAAAACGTCGGGTACTATATATTCGTAGCATTCAGCTACCTCATCACCCTGCTCCCTTTCAGGGTGCTCTACCTGAAATCAGACATTCTTTTCCTGCTATTATATCATGTGGTGCGTTACCGTCGCGAAGTAGTGGAAAAGAACCTTCGAAACGCATTTCCGGAAAAGAGTCCTGAAGAGCGTAAAAAGATAGAAAAACGTTTTTACAGGCATCTCTCTGATATGTTTGTTGAGACGCTCAAACCCATTCACCTGAGCCATGAGCAGATGAAGAGACGTTTCGCTGTCAGGGACACTTCGCTCACCGACCGCTTCTTTGAAGAAGGCCGCGACGTGGTGGCACTCGGCAGCCACTACAATAACTGGGAATGGGTCTCTGCAATGCAGCTCTCTTCCCGGCATAAGGTTTTAACTATTTATAAACCACTGAAAAATAAAAAATTCGATAAGTACCTGCTTAAAATCAGAGCTAAATTCGGCATTCAGCTCACACCGATGAACCATATAATCAGGGACCTTGTTAAATGCAGAGGTGAGAATATCCGTACAACGTCATGGTTTATTGGTGACCAGACTCCTCCTAAGAATGATAATGCCATGTGGACCACCTTCCTGAACCAGGATACAGGTTTCTTCAGGGGTGCTGAAAAGGTGGCAGTGAAATATGATATGCCAGTGATATTCGTTCATATAATAAAGATGAAACGGGGGTTTTACGAGCTTGACTACAAGCTGATAACCGAACACCCGCGCGAGGAGGAGCCCAACTTCATCATATCACGCTATGCCTCTATACTTGAAGAAGTAATCAGGTCAAAACCGGAATATTGGCTTTGGTCTCATCGCCGTTGGAAATATAAAAGATCTCAGACAAAATGATCAGGACAGCTGTTGTCATACTCAACTGGAACGGAAGAGGATTCCTTGAACAATTCCTCCCTGATGTAATCGTAAACACCCGATCGGTTGATACGAAGGTCATCATTGCCGACAACGGATCAGATGATGATTCAGTTGACTGGATGAAAACAAACCATCCGGATGTCAGGTTAATAGAGCTTGACAGGAACTATGGCTACGCCGGCGGCTACAACAGGGCGCTGATGGAGGTTGAGGCAGAATATTTTATCCTCCTCAATTCCGACATGCGTGTAGAGAAAGGATGGGCAGACAAGCTGGCTACCTTCATGGATATGCATCCCAATGTAGGTGCCTGCCAGCCAAAAATAAGGTCACATGAAAATCCTTCATCGTTTGAGTATGCAGGTGCTGCCGGTGGTTTCATTGACAGACTCGGATACCCGTTCTGCAGGGGGCGCATCTTCAATACGCTGGAGAATGACATTGGACAATATGACGACACCAGGCAGATATTCTGGGCCTCAGGGGCATGTATGGCTGTAAGAGCCTCTGCCTTTGACCAGTGCGACGGTTTTGACGAGTCATTCTTTGTACATATGGAGGAGATAGACCTCTGCTGGAGAATGCAGAATGCCGGATATACAATATATTATTCCCCTCATGCCGTTGTGTGGCACGTGGGAGGAGGCACCCTGCCATACGGCTCTCCAACAAAGACCTACTATAACTTTCGTAATAGCCTGATAATGATGGCTAAAAACCTTCCTGCAAGGCGCATTCGCAGAACTATTTTAATGAGACAGGTGCTTGATGGTCTGGCTGCGGTTATGCTCCTCTTCACTGAGGGACGAGCTGCCGCAGCTGCCGTTGTAAGAGCCCACAGCCACTTCAGGAAGCAACACACGGCAATAAAAACATACCGTGCTCTCACCCCTCACCCCGATATGTATCATCCTCCACACACCATGATGAACAAATCTCTTCTTCTGGAGTATTATGTACGCGGTAGAAAGAAATTCTCCGAACTAAAGTGGAACTAAACAGAAAACAACAGATGGCAATATTCCTGACGGTAGTGCTTACCGTCTATATCCTTACAAACCTGTACCTCTATCTGAAAGGACGGCGGGCACTTGCCGGAGGCGGTTACCCTACAACCGTGTATACGGTGGTCTTCCTGGTTCTGGCATCAACGTTTATTGCAGGCAAATTTCTCGAACACACTTTTTCAAATGTGTTCACTGACATTCTGAATGTCATAGGCGGATTCTGGTTAGCATTCATGCTTTACGGCTTTCTCATCTGGCTTGCCTCAGATATTCTGCTATTGCTCCAGAAACCGTTCCATCTGATCCCCGTAGCACTCCTTCCGAAGTTAAAATTGTGGCTCTTTGCCGGTATCATCACCGGCACTGTTGCAATTATCATCATCGGTTTCATAACTGCTATCAGTCCGGTCACCACCAGGTATGACCTGAAAATTGACAAGCGCTTCAGCGACGGTAGTGACAGTATGAAAATT
>CAYQNT010000017.1:250-34181 GCA_964418865.1 uncultured Rikenella sp. | reverse complement strand
GAAGGTCGGAAGGTCGGAAGGTCGGAAGGTCGGAAGGTCGGAAGGTCGGAAGGTCTGTCGCCCCGCAGGCGGGGCTCCGTCTTGCGGTCGGAAGGCCTGAGAACCGCTGCCAGAAGGCTGCCGACTGCTGACTGCTGACTGAAAGCCGCTGACTGCCGACTGCCGACTGAAGGCCGCTGACTGCTGACTGCCGACTGAAGGCCGCTGACTGCTGACTTCCGACTGAAGGCCGCTGACTGAGCTTCTCTCCCCTGCAAACTGGCTCCTCTCTAAAATGATCCACCGGATCATTTCTTAACGTTCGGCCCTCCCTTGCCCCATGCCACAACTCCTACTATTGCCATCACGAAATATACAAAAAACAGGACAGTTGTAGGATACATACCCATTGTAAGATAAACGACAAACGCGATAGCGTTGGCACCTATCCATACATACCATTGCTCAAGGTACTTCCTGGTAAGCATCCAGGTAGCCACCACCGATAGTGATGCGATCAGTCCGTCCCACAGCGGTACCGGCGAGTCTGTCCATCTGCCCAGCACAAACCATAGCAGGCCCCAAATTGCCAGCGCAACAGCCATGCACCCTGCCGCCGTCTTCCCGTCAATTCTTCTTACATCTGACTGCCGACTGCTGACTGCCGACTGCTGACTGCTGACCGCTGACTGCTGACTGCTGACTGCCGACTGCTGACTGCCGACTGCTGACTGCTCCCTGCTCCCTGCTCCATGCCCCATGCTCCATGCTCCATGCTCCATGCCGACTGCCGACTGCTGACTGCCGACTGCTGACTGCTCCCTGCTCCATGCCCCTTGCCCCTTGCCCCATGCCCCATGCTCCATGCCGACTGCCGACTGCTGACTGCTGACTGCCGACTGCTGACTGCCGACTGCCGACTGCTCCATGCTCTGTGCTCCATGCCATTTGTACCAGCCATAAACGCTGATCACCAGATAATACCCCTGCAGCCCCATGTTGGCATACAATCCATTGTGCCCGAAAACCCAGATATAAACTGCTGACGTAATGATGCCCAGAGGCCACAGCAGGATGTTACGCCTTATCTCAAGTATAACATACGCAATGCCCGCTACGGCCCCAAAGAGCTCAATAATATTAGCCGAAATCCACGCTCCCATCATCATCAGAAAGATAAAGAAATAGCAGCTGTATAGTTTATCCCTGCCTGGGGAAAATAATACGCCCAGCTCTTCTCAGCGCCATCTTCGGTCCACATACCGCCATAGGCGTTGTTCTCATACATGGTGTTTAATAGATTGTTGACCATGAAGCGTAGCATAAGCTCTCCCTGCTTCTTCAACTCTATCCTGTACCCGGCAGAGATGTTACTGGTGAGGTAAGGCCTGATGGTCCGCTCTTCGCTCATTGTGTTGTCAAAGTATTGCTTGCTGACATATTTCCCTGTCAGCCTTAGTGAAAGGCGCTCTAAGGGGTTCAGCTCCAGTTCTGCTGATCCGGTGACACGTGGTGAGAAGGCAATGTCAACAGTGCCGAGGTCACTGTAGAGATACTGCTCGCTCCAGTCAGAGGTGTTATAGTTGAAGTAAAAGTTTCTGAAGTCTCTTATCCGGCTTCGGCTCAGTGTGAGATTCATCTTCATTGCCGCCACCGGTGATGGTCTGTAGCTTCCGGCGATCTCCACCCCTTGTCTGTAGCTGACAGGCACATTGGTCATGATGGGATAGCCTGTGCTGCTGATCCTCCCCGTCGGCACCAGCTGGTCATTATAGTGCATGTAGTATAGGTTGACGCTCATTGCCACCCTGGGGTTACTATAGGTATATCCTCCCTCAAGGTCAGTGAGCTTCTCCTGCCTGGGTGTAGCCTCCTGATCACCGGCAGCATCCTTATAGTCAGCCCGTGTAGGTTCGCGATGCGCCACCGCTGCCGAGACAAACGCCTCGCTGCCGGCCCCGTTACTCCAGAAGAGTCCTGTCTTGGGATTGAAGAAGAGAAAACGGTGGCTGCCGTTAAGATCTTTCATGTCGCTGTCAGGTCCGTTAAACCGGTAGCTTATATGCCTCACCTGCATATCGAGGAAGGCATTCAGGCTGCCGGAGACCACGGTATTTACCTTTCCGTAGATATTGAACTCGTCTTTCAGACCCCTGTTTCTGTACCATTCATGGCCTGGCAATACCTGCCCAGGATACTCCATCCACTTGATCCTCCCGAAATGATCACCGTCATGTCTGTTCATTGCTCCTCCAAATGTCCACTCGGTTGACCTGCCCTGCTTTATCAGCGACCATACGGCGCCGTAGAAATTATTGTCAAGCCACTTGCGCTGCACCAGGTCAGTGGAAGTCACCTCCGGCACATAGTTGAGCAGGCCTGAGAGCCCGTACTCATCAACGTCAACATCGCTCTTCTGCTCCTCGTAATAGCCGCTACCGGTTGTCATGTGCAGTCCGGTATTCAGCACCAGATGACCGGAGAAGAGATGGGTATAAAAAAGATGGTAATGATGCTGGGTGTATATATCTTTTTCATCCTCGTAATAATGTGTTTGTCCGTTGCTGTCAGCGTACTCACCTGCGGGGTTATATCTCCTGTTGTTCTGCAACATTTCGGCAGGCACGCCCCACCAGCTTATCCCTGTCTCCTGGCTTCCGGTGATAACATTAAACCTTATCATGTCCGACGGGGCTGACCATACACCCGTTACCATTGCTGATTTAATGTCAGCGCTGCTGTGGTCAATATAGCCGTCGCTACTTATCTGTGAAGCCCTGACCATCATGTTAAACCTCTCTCCAAGCACCCCTGTCCATGCCTTTGCAGAGATCCTGGATGTGTTGAATGAACCATATGAGAGCTCTGCCACGGCGCCGGCATCGACAGGTGGCGTCATACTGCTTATGTTCACCGAGGCGCCAAATGCTCCGGCACCGTTGGTGGAGGTGCCTACTCCCCTCTGCACCTGTATGCTGCCTGTTGATGCAGCCAGGTCAGGGAGATCGACCCAGAACACCTGCTGCGACTCAGCGTCATTGAGAGGTATGCCGTCAAGGGTTATGTTGATCCTGCTGGCGTCAGTACCGCGTATGCGCAGTGAGGTATAGCCGATGCCGTTACCGGCGTCAGAGGTCTCAACCACCGACGGCGTGAGTGATAGCAAAAAAGGCATGTCTCTGGTCATATCACGCTCTCTCAGCTCCCGGGCCTCTACGGTGCTGTAGGCCATGGGTGTGCGTGTGCCGGCGCGACTGCCCCGTACTATCACTCCCTCAGCCACAAAGAGGGCCTCCTTCAATGATATATCCGCCACAGCCGAGACTCTGACAACAACCACCGTGTCTAATCTCTCGTAGCCGGTGAAGCTGAAGCTCAGTCTATATGTGCCGTCATGAAGCCCACGCAGGGCATACCTGCCATCATTATCCGTAGCCACACCTGTACGCAGGCTGTCAATGACAACAGATGCACCTGCCATTGGTATCCCTGACTCATCAGTCACCCTCCCGGTGATAACACCATGGTAACGCTGCCCCGAAAGCACTCCGGTAATTGTGATCAGCAAAGCCATGAATAAAAAACTCTTCCTCATCATCTCCAATACAATTAATAAACAACACAAACCGTGAAGGTGTACTGATAAACTGGAAATGATTACTCTCCTTCCCTACGCCGGCATTATCCGGATCAGGTTTTAAGGGTTTGATCTCAGCCTGTTCAGTAAGGCACCCCGTAATGTGACGACACAAATATACAACAGATAAACAAAGAAAGCCATATTTCAGTCCTGAAACATTGAAGTCCCTCTAATTCGTATCTTTGCCTCCGGGGATAAAATTCATAATGGACGATATACTTAAAAAACTAAGATATGGTGAGCAGCAGAGGATAGCAGTCCTAAATGCGCCTGACGAGTTCCTGGATAGGCTTACCGGCCTGCTGCCAGGTGTGCAGATAGACGCAGAGATCAATGCCCGCTACCTTTATGATTTCATGATTGCCTTTACCCTTGCCTCCACCGAGGTTGAGAGGATCGGGCCGGCATGCGTACACAACCTGAGCAATGACGGAAAGCTTTGGATAGCATACCCCAAGAGCACATCACTCAGGTACACCACTGATATAAACCGTGACAGCGGCTGGCAAGCTGTGGAAGAGATAGGATTCAAGCGTGTAAGCCAGGTAGCTATTGACGACGACTGGTCAGCCCTTCGTTTCAGGAATATCCGATTTGTTAAATCAGGGAAGCAGCCAAACGGATGAAGAAGCTACTCCTGACAATGATCACTGTCGCTCTGCTCGTATCATGCAGCAGGAATAAAGAGACAGAGTTCTTCGCCGGAAGGGTTAAATTCCCCGTTCAGCCTAACCTGGGGGTCAAGGAAGCAATGGCGGCACGCGTAGTGCCCCTTCCCCGCCAGCTTGAATGGCAGAATCTGGAGATGACAGCCTTCATCCATTTCACCATTAACACCTTCACAGACAAGGAATGGGGTAGCGGCGACGAGTCGCCTGAACTATTCAATCCTCTCTCTCTTGACACCGATCAATGGGTTAGGGTGCTCTCAGAGGCAGGCATGAAGATGGTCATCATCACTGCCAAGCATCATGACGGGTTTTGCCTGTGGCCAACAAAGACCACCTCTCACTCCGTGGCATCAAGCCCATGGAAGGAGGGCGGTGGTGATGTGATCAGGCAGCTGAAAGATGCATGTGACAAGTATGGGATGAGGTTCGGCATATACCTCTCTCCATGGGACCGTAATGCAGAGTGTTATGGTGACTCTCCGGCATACAACAGGTTTTTCATGGAGCAGCTTACAGAACTACTGACATGGTATGGCGAGGTGGATGAGGTATGGTTTGACGGCGCCAACGGCGAAGGAGCTGACGGTCGTAGACAGGAATATGACTGGCAGGCTTATTATGATCTTATAAGGAAGCTGCAGCCTGATGCTGTCACAGCTGTCATGGGTGAAGATGTGCGATGGGTAGGGACTGAATCCGGCTATGGCCGCGAGACAGAATGGAGTGTGACAGCTCTGGCACCGGGAGGCACACCGGAAAGCCGTGCCATCAACGACTCACTGGGGCTGAGCCCGATGTCTGATGACCTGGGCAGCAGTAACCTGCTCAGAAAAGCCGGAGGCGTCTATTGGTATCCGGCAGAGGTTGATGTCTCGATACGCCCGGGGTGGTTCTGGCACGCCTCACAAGACAGTCTGGTAAAGAGCGTGGGCGAGCTGGCAGATATCTATCTCAGCTCAGTAGGACGTAATGCTGTGCTGCTTTTAAATGTGCCGCCAGACAACAGGGGTCTTATTACTGACAATGACATCATGAGCCTGAATGGACTAAAAAAATGGATTGATGATTTATATTCCAATGACCTCCTCAACGGCGCAAGACCTTATGGCAGAGGCGCCTCTGCAGCAATTGACGACGATAACAACACCTCGTGGAGCCCTCAGCGCAACCGTGTGGCCTCTTTTGTGCCTGCCATTGCTGCCACCTTCAACATTGCAATGCTCCAGGAAGATATAAGCAAAGGCCAGAGGGTTGAGAAATTTACAATTGAAGCACTTACTGACGGCATCTGGAATACAATCGCTACCGGCACCACCATTGGGCACAAACGGCTTATAAGGTTTCCGGAGGTTAAGGCTGACGAAATAAGGCTCACCATCGTGTCGGCCAGGGCAACACCGCACATAAGCACCTTTGCGCTATATAATTCCAGATAACTTGGTACGATTATTGTTTCTGACAAGATGTAATTAATACATTAATAGTCATGAAAAAAATAGCAGCATTATTTATCGTCGTGCTGTTCACCATAACAGCGATTGCACAGACTGAGGTTCCACTCACCAGACAAGAGAAGAAAGCCATGAGGGTAGAACAGAAGCAGCAGGCAGAGGTTATTCTTACCAGCAACACTGCCCAGGCGCTGCGTTCAGGCCGCTTCGTGCTTAAGGCTGACCAGCTCAGGGCAGGCGGAGGCTATCTTGTCATGGTAAATCCCAATGTCAACTTTGTTGCTGTGGAAGGCGAAGATGCATATGTCCAGGTTGTCTCTCCGGTAGGAACAGGATTTTACGGCACAGGCATCACCACCATACGCGGCAAGATAACATCCTTCGACCTGCAACAGGGGAAAAAGCAAGATGTATACAGAATAATGATGAACACGATTGGTCCGGGAAGTCAACTGAATATCATAATGAGCGTGAACAAAACCGGTGAGATGGCTTCCGCCACTGTTCGCACCAATTGGGGCAGAAGCATTGACATGAGCGGCGTACTCGTGCCCTGGACTGGCAAATAAACCGGATAATCAAAGGGCAGGAGACATTTTGATAATTTATAATTCACCAACTAAATAACAGCTTATGAGATTTATTAAACTACTTCCGATACTGATCCTTATACTTCTGCAGGCATGCAAACTTGACCCACCCCATTCCAGCTATAGTAATGTGATGATACCCATTGATGAGCGTATGGTTCCTAAGAATGCCGTGGTGAACACCCCCCTGAACATATCTGTCAGGGCTACGGCAGAAAATGGATGCTGGTCAAATATTCATTTTAGATTGGAGGAGAAAGACGAGCGTAGATATGAAATTTTTGCGCTGGCTGATTTTGAGAGCTACGGTGATTGTCCAGCCATCGCAGTATCAGGAGATACTATACTTAAATTGACTCCATCAGAGCCGCGTAACTATTTTATTAAAGTCTGGATGAGTCCAACCAAATACGAACTGGACACCATTGTGGTTACAGTAGCTCCGCAGGGCAGGTAAACTACTTTGCGGCTCGCTTGAGTGGGTTGGTGCGCCAGGTACGATCTATCTCATCCTCAGAATTGTGAAATATCTCCTTGTTGACGTATTTGATCGATTCCACCGTATAAAGGGCATGCGGATTAAAGAGATTGATCTCGTCAAGAACCACCTGTATCATGCTCCTGCGCGCAATAACATATATGACAGCCACATCACCTTCAATACCCTGGGCCTTTATGGAAGTGACTCCATACCCCTTCCCCCTGAGATTAGCTATAAGGTTTGTGGCATCCTTGCGGGTGATGACCCTTATCATTTCATGTCCGATAGCAAGCTTCTCTTCAAGGTACATGCCAATATAGTTCCCCGTGGCAAATCCTGCCGCATAGGCAAAATAACAGAGCCAGTTGTTAAGGTCTTGCATGATACGACTGATGGCTATAAGCCAAATAAGTACCTCGAAGAAACCTACCAGCGGGGCCACCCTCTTCATTCCCTTGGTAACGAAGATGATCCTGAGTGTGCCCATTGAAACATCAACTATCCTTGCCAGAAAAATAAATAGAGGCAGTAGAAGATATGTAAACAGATCTGAATTAATGAATTCCATGATATAAAAAAATATTTTTGAACCCGCTAAGTTATGACTATTTTTGAAAAAGATAAGCCAACTGCGAACCTGATGAGATCACCTGCAAGTATTTTACTCATAGCATCATTGATGATTCCATACCTCTCTGCAGGACAGGAGCAGGATTCAGTCATGACGATGGTTCCATACCTGTATGCAGGGCAGGAGCAGGATTCAGTCATGACACTGCTTTTCGCGGGAGATATCATGGGGCATGATGGCCAGATAGCTTCTGCCCGCAATGACTCAACGGGGACCTATTGCTATGACAGCGTGTTCAAATATGTTTCACCGCTGATTGCTGACGTTGATGTTGCCATCGGCAACCTTGAGGTCACCCTTGGGGGCGCACCCTACAAGGGTTACCCTGCCTTCAGCTCACCTGACGCACTGGCAGAGGCATGCCGCAATGCGGGGTTTGACATTCTTGTCACTGCAAATAATCATTCTGCAGACAGGGGGTCCAAAGGGATAATCAGAACCATCAGGGTTCTTGACAGCCTTGGCATCAGGCATACGGGAACATGGATAAGCAGCGAGGCAAGTGATACCCTCACTCCGCTGA
The DNA here is from genome assembly GCA_964418865.1 of uncultured Rikenella sp. GTDB lineage: Bacteria > Bacteroidota > Bacteroidia > Bacteroidales > VadinHA17 > SR-FBR-E99. The sequence goes on along the minus strand of CAYQNT010000017.1, from coordinate 26,215 downwards.
TAATATACCATGACAGCATAAGGGTAGCACTGCTCAGCTATACCTATGGAACCAACGGTATTGTTGTTAAGCCACCAACAGTTGTCTCTTACATAGATACCCTCAGGGCAGCTGATGACATACGTAAGGCTGTTGCGGCAGGCGCTGACCAAACGGTTATTTTCATTCATTGGGGAACGGAGTATGACACCCTCCCCTCCCGCCAGCAGAAGCAGACGGCTGCCGCTCTCTTCAGGAGCGGCGCAGATATAATCATCGGCTCACACCCTCATGTGCTGCAACCCATGATAGCGGAGAGAGATTCCATAAGCGTACAGAATCCTGTTGCGTGGTCAATGGGCAACTTCGTCTCTAACCAACGCACCAGGAGAAGAGACGGCGGCGCAATGATAAGACTTGACCTTACATCAAGAGGTGACTCAACCATCATCTCTGACGCCGGTTATGTCCTCACCTGGGTCTATACCCCTGTAGAAGGAGGCAAAAAGAGCTTCTACATACTGCCATGCGCACAATACGAGAACCGTCCTGAATTCTTCCAGTCATCATCACACTATGATACCATGATGGTTTACGTAAGAGATGCCAGAAGACTTCTTGACAGCCAAAATAGCGGAATCAGCGAGATGACATATGCAGAAGGGAAGTGGATCAGGGTCATCAGGTAAAAAGTATTTCTAAATTAGTATATTTGCATTGTTTTTAGCCATTGATGGAAGGATCTATACTTTTACTTGCCGGCACGGCAATCACAATAGGGTTTATACACACACTCATCGGGCCTGACCATTATCTTCCATTTATTGTAATGGGAGAGGCACGTGGATGGACCATCAGGAAGACTATGCTTATAACCTTCCTGTGCGGTGTGGGTCATGTGCTTAGCTCCGTTGTTGTAGGCTTCATAGGGATAGCTGCCGGACTGTCGCTCTCAAAGCTTGAGTTCTTTGAATCATTCAGGGGGAATATTGCCGCATGGCTCCTCATAGCTTTCGGCCTGGTCTATATGCTTATCAGCCTGCGCGCACTCTATCGCAGGAAAAAACACATGCATCCCCACCATCACAATGACGGGACAGACCATGAACATGAACATGACCATTTCAGCGGCCACTCGCATATCCATCTGGCTGACCGGAAGAATATGACTCCGTGGATACTCTTCCTTGTCTTCGTACTTGGTCCATGTGAACCCCTTATCCCGCTCGTGATGTATCCGGCTGCCAACAACAACATCAGCGGGGTGATACTCGTTTCCCTGCTCTTCTCCGTTGTTACCATAACAACTATGATGGCTGTGGTTCTGGCATTCAGACTGGGTCTGAGCCGGATAAATCTCAAGCCTCTGGAACGGTATGTAAATGTCATTGCCGGCGCAACTATCGCATTATCAGGACTTGCCATACAGGTTCTTGGTCTCTGAGATCAATTATTATAATTATTTTTATACAAAATATATCAGATGAGTTTCGACTACAATACACAGAGAAAGAAAATGTCACTGCCGGAATATGGCAGAAATGTTCTAAAAATGATAGAACATGTTAAAACCATTAAAGATCCGGAAGAGAAAAATCAGGCTGCCAGAACGATAATCCAGATCATGGGTAATCTCAATCCTAACATCAGGGAGGTGACAGATTACAAACACAAGCTCTGGGATCATCTGATGATAATTGCTGATTTTGATCTTAAGGTTGATTCGCCCTATCCTCCTCCTGACCGCAAGAAGCTTGACGCCAAACCGAACAGGGTACCTTATCGCAACGGCAATATTAAATATGCACACTACGGCCTTATTGTTCCTGCTCTTATCAAAGCTGCTACCGCACTGGAGGATGGAGAAGAGAAGAATTATCTCATAACGCTCATTCTCAACCAGATGAAAAAAGACTATCTGACGTGGAACAAGAGTCAGGTGGCTGATGATATCATCATCCGTGACCTTATGGATATGTCAGAGCACAAACTGAAGGTGCCTGAAAACTTCAAGATGCCTGATGTGAGGGAGCTTCTGCCACCAACCAAGAGCAAAACCCAGGGAAGGTATCAGGGAAGAACACAGGATAAGTACCAGGGAAGGTCTACTAAGATGAACAAGAAAAAGCACAAAACAGGGTATTGAAATATTAAAGGACAAAACTATGAGTATCACAACCATTGCCACCTATAACGCTCCCTTCCCAGGGGGTCATTACTCACAGGCAGTAGTCTCAGGAAACATGATATTCGTCTCAGGTCAGCTGCCAGCTATACCGCTGACCGGTGACCAACTGACCGGAGGTATCAGCGAACAGACCCTGCAAACCCTGAAGAACCTGCTCAACATAGTCAAAGCTGCCGGAGGAGATATCACAACCATTGTCCGTACTACCATCTATACAACCGATGTTAAATACTGGGAAGAGGTCAACAGGGTTTATGCTGATTTCTTCGGTCCGGTAAAGCCTGCCAGGTCCATTATTACGGTGGCTGGACTACACTTCGGGTGCCTGGTTGAGATTGAGGCCGTGGCGTTCACCCTCTGATTTGCCACTTTGTCATGTTTACAATTGTGGCCGGCATTTTGTTAAAGGGTCATTAGTTAACTGTTTTTATCATGGTAAAAAAGAAAAGTCACGAAGAGAGGCATGTTGAATCTATGCCCGAAATGGATATAACTGCTGACAATGAAAATGCAAAGTCAGAGGTCTCGTTTGAGGGAACTCTCAGGGCTGAACAGAAAGCCGCATCAGAGAGCCTGACCAGAGAAGATCTGCTCATGAAACTGTCAGAAATGCAGGACAGGTATCTGCGTCTTTCAGCGGAGTTTGATAACTACAGAAAGAGAACCCTGCGTGAGAAGATTGAACTGGCCCAGACGGGAGGCGAAGGGGTAATAATAAAATTACTGCCCATCATAGATGATTTTGAAAGGGCCATACTTTCAATGCGCACCACTCACGATTGCAATGCAGTCGTAACAGGCCAGGAGCTGATATACAACAAGATAGCTGACTTCCTGAAACAAAACGGTGTAACGGAGATAGTTGCCGTGAACGAACCATTCAACGTAGACCTTCACGAGGCCGTCACCAGCATTCCTGTTGATGACGATGCCAGGAAGGGAAAGGTGATTGAAGTTACCCAAAAGGGATATATGCTTAGAGACAAAGTGATCCGCTACCCCAAGGTGGTTGTGGGTGAATAATAGATTGCTGCTGCACTGAAAGATGTCAAAAAGAGACTATTATGAAGTTCTGGGAGTCAATAAGGGGGCTTCTAAAGACGAGATAAAGAAGGCTTACCGCAAACTTGCCCTGAAGTATCATCCGGACAAAAACCCGGGTGACTCCGAAGCTGAGGATAAGTTCAAGGAGGCTGCTGAGGCCTATGAGGTCCTCAGTAATGATGAGAAAAGGCCACGGTATGACCAGTTCGGACATGCCGGCATGAACGGCAGAGCCGGGGGAGGCTTCGGCGGCGGCATGAGCATGGACGATATCTTCTCGTCATTCGGGGATATCTTCGGTGATGCTTTTGGCGGAGCCTTCGGATCACGCCGCAGCAGCGGCCGGGCACGGGTAAACAAAGGCTCCAACCTGAGACTTAAGGTAAAACTTAACCTTGAAGAATTTGCTCACGGGGCAGAGAAGAAAATAAAGGTCAGCAAATATGTCACCTGTAACACCTGCCAGGGCAGCGGTGCGGCCTCTGACAATGATGTGACCACATGTACAGCCTGCAAGGGCACAGGACATACCACCAGGGTGATGAATACCATCCTCGGGCAGATGCAGACCACAGCGCCATGTAATGTTTGTGGCGGCGAAGGTAAGGTGATTACAAAAAAATGTCATAAGTGCTATGGCGAGGGTATAACAAAAGCAGAGGAGGTAATACCCCTTTCAATACCGGCAGGACTAGCACCCGGGATGCAGCTGTCAGTCACCGGCAAGGGAAATGCTGCACGTCATGGCGGTATCAACGGTGACCTGATAGTAATTATCGACGAGGAACCTCATGATCAGCTCCTGAGAGAAGGAAATGACCTTGTCTATAACCTCTTCATCAGCATCCCTGACGCCATCCTTGGCGCCAACGTGGAAGTGCCGACTGTTGACGGCAAGGTGAGGATAAAGATAGACGCGGGAACACAGGGTGGCAAGATACTACGCCTGAGAGGCAAGGGACTGCCTGACGTGAACGGTTACGGCAAGGGCGACCTGCTGGTGAACGTCAACGTCTGGATACCAAAGAACCTCACCAGAGAAGAGCAGAAGAACATTGAACAGTATCGCGAATCCGCTACCTTTACCCCAAAGCCTGATGCCGATGATAAAGGCTTCTTTGACAGAGTAAAGAACTACTTCTCCTGAGAATCTTAAAACCGCACTTACTGGTTGATGCGCCTTATTTATAGCGTGTCAACCTTTTTTATATCTTTGAACTTCCGTGACTAAAGACCTAACTGTGGAAACAAAATGATTCTATTTGAAGCAAAAGAGGTGACAAAACGCTTCGCTACCCAGACAGCACTTGACAGGGTCAGCATAGCCGTGCCGGAGCAGAGCATCTATGGCCTGCTTGGGCCCAACGGAGCAGGTAAGACAACCCTGATCCGCATCATCAACCAGATCACCGCCCCTGACAGCGGGGCAATATTTCTAAACGGCCGGCCGCTGAGACCCGATGATGTACATAATATCGGCTACCTACCTGAAGAGCGCGGGCTATACAAAAAGATGAAGGTAGGCGAACAGGCATTATACCTGGCACAGCTCAAGGGGCTCAGTCATGCCGAAGCAATGAGGCGCCTGAAGTACTGGTTCAAAAAGCTCGATATAATCGACTGGTGGGACAAAAAGGTGGAGGAGCTATCAAAGGGGATGCAGCAGAAAGTACAGTTCGTGACCACAGTGCTGCATGAGCCTAAGCTTCTCATTTTTGATGAGCCCTTCACCGGGTTTGATCCGATAAATGTTAAGCAGGTAAAGGATGAGATACTCTACCTCCGCGAAAGGGGAGCCACAATCATCTTCTCCACACACAACATGAGCTCTGTTGAAGAACTGTGTGACAATATCACCCTCATCAACAAGGCCGAAACCATTCTTGAGGGCAGTATTGAAAAGATACGCCATGAGTGGGCAGGAGATGAGTATAACATTGTATTTGCCGGTGAGGTGACACTTTCGGGCAACTCCCTCTACTCTATTCTGAGCTCCTCATTTAATGACGGAAAGAGCAAGGCACACATCAAGGCAGCCGCATCATCCGATGTTAACGAGATCATCAGGGCCATGACTGCCACCGGACCGGTACTGTCATTTAACCCCTCCCTCCCGTCTATGAATGAGATATTCATCAGGGTGGTGGAAACCAAGAATAAGGAAGCTGCAAAAAACTGAGTCATGAACAAGATAGCCTTAATTATACGCAGGGAATACGTAACCCGGGTACGCAAAAAGTCATTTATAATAATGACACTGCTGACACCCTTCCTCTTCGCCCTCCTCTTCGTCATACCGGTACTGGTCATGAGCAACCAGGACAAGGATTTTAAGAAGATAGCCGTGATAGAAGAGGGCTCTGACCTGTTCGCCAACGTCATCCCTAACACCAGTGATGCTGAATTTGAATACCTCCCGGGGGTTAAGCTCAATGACATAAAAAACAACTTCAACAACCTGGGTTATTATGGGATCCTCTATATCTCACCCGAGATCATCACCACACCTGACGCTGTTCAGCTTATCTCAACGAAACAGCCTCCCATGGGGCTCCTTGATCACATAACAGGCTCGCTTAAGAAAGAGATTGAGAAGCAGAAGCTCATGGCCTACAACATTGAAAACCTTGATGAGATACTAAAGAGCATCAACACCAGTGTAAGAATCCAGACAATAAAGATAGACGCCACCGGCAATACCAGGGAGACAAGCACCGGCATATCAATGGCACTGGCATATATTGGAGGTTTCCTGATGTACATGCTTGTGTTCATGTTCGGCTCAATGGTCATGCGCGGGGTGATAGAAGAGAAGACAAGCCGCATTGTGGAAGTGATAATATCATCCGTCAAGCCTATACAGCTCATGATGGGTAAGATAATCGGCGTTGCCCTGGTGGGCCTGACACAGTTTGCTCTGTGGATAGTGCTTACCCTGGCCCTGGTGATGGTGGTAAAGACAACCCTGCTGCCGGATAACGTTATGCAGCAGATGGAGCAGATGCAACAGTTGCCGCAGAGCTTTGCCGATGCTGACCAGGGTGTGGCCGCAGGCACAGCAGCAACTGCCATCACTGGAGCTCAGATGACCGAGTTCCAGCAGATCTTTGCCGGCGCAATGAGTCAGCCATGGGGACTGATCATCTTCAGCTTCGTCTTCTATTTTATCACCGGCTACCTGCTCTACGCCTCACTCTTTGCCGCCATCGGGTCGGCAGTAGACAATGAGACCGAGACACAGCAGTTCATGCTGCCGGTAACAATACCAATAATTCTTGGCCTCTTCGTAGCCATGGGAACAATGCAGAACCCTGAGAGCTCGCTCTCATTCTGGTTCTCAATAATACCGTTAACCTCCCCCATAGTGATGATGGCACGTATACCGTTTGATGTCCCGGCATGGGAGATAGTCCTGTCAATGGGGGTAATGCTGCTAACAATTGTAGGTGCCATATGGATGGCTGCAAAGATCTACCGTACAGGCATTCTTATGTACGGCAAAAAAACATCATACAAGGAAATTTGGAAGTGGCTGACATACAAAGGATAAAGCAAATTTAAAATGTCAAGGATTTTAGTTATTGATGATGAAAAAGCAATAAGGAACACCCTGAAGGACGTTCTTGAATATGAAAAATATGAGGTTGATCTTGCCGAAGAGGGTGCTTCAGCAATAGAGATGTTCTCACATCATCATTATGATGCTGTGCTTTGTGATATCAAGATGGCAAAGATGGACGGTATTGAGGTGCTGCAGAAACTACAGGAGATCTCGTCTGATGTGCCCGTCATAATGATCTCAGGCCATGGCAATATTGATACTGCCGTTGACTCAATCAAAAAGGGAGCCTTCGATTTCCTTGAGAAGCCTCTTGACCTCAACCGTCTGCTGATAACCATTCGCAATGCACTGGAGAGAGGGTCACTTATCACCCAGACCAAAGTTCTGAAGAAGCAGGTGAGCAAAAAGTATGAGATAATAGGAGAATCGCCTGCTATCATGAGTGTTATGGAGATGATAGACAGGGTTGCTCCCACTGAGGCGCGTGTGCTCATTACCGGGGCTAACGGTACCGGGAAAGAGCTCGTTGCCCATCAGATACATGAAAAGAGCAACCGTGCCAAAGGTCCTTTTGTGGAGGTCAACTGCGCCGCTATCCCTTCGGAACTAATAGAGAGTGAACTCTTTGGACATGAAAAAGGGTCATTTACCTCTGCCATCAAGCAGCGTATCGGTAAGTTTGAACAGGCCAGCGGCGGAACAATCTTCCTTGATGAGATAGGTGACATGAGCCTGGCAGCCCAGGCAAAGGTTCTCAGGGCACTGCAGGAAAACAAGATAACACGTGTCGGGTCGGATAAAGACATACAGGTTGACGTAAGGGTAATAGCCGCCACCAACAAGAACATCAAGGAAGAGATTGACCGTAACACCTTCAGGGAAGACCTCTACCACCGTCTGAGCGTCATACTGATTCACGTACCTACACTGAATGAGAGAAGCGACGATATACCGCTGCTTGCAGAGCATTTCAACAACCAGATCTGCGGTGATTACGGTATGGGCATAAAAAAGATCAGACAAGATGCCATTACTGAACTGCAGAAGATACACTGGACTGGAAATATAAGAGAGTTCAGAAACGTGCTTGAACGGCTGATCATCCTCTGTCCGTCAGAGATAACGGGTAAAGATGTGGTGGCATATGCGCATCCCGTCTCCGGCTTCGGAGCATCATGAAAGAGCTCCTAAAAATAATACCTGCTCTCCTGCTGCTGGCAACAGTTGCATTATCAAGTTCCTGTCACAGGAGCTCCAGGGAGATAATTCCTGTTTCGTTCAATGAAGGATGGCTGTTCATCAGGCAAGACTCAGCCAATTTTGACAAGATACTGCCTGGTATCATCCCCAATCATAAATGGGAGGATGTCTCCCTCCCCCACACGGCATTTATTGAGCCTCTTGTGGTGGAAGGGCAGCAATGGACAGGAATATGCTGGTACAAGAAACTTTACAGAGCAGACAGAAAGCAACATCACAGGCATACAGGGCTCCTCTTTGACGGGGCTATGAATGATGCTATCGTCTATCTCAACGGTATAGAGATAACCCGTCATACAGGCGGCTATGTGCCCTTTTACGTTAACCTGACAAATGATTTGCAGTATGGCCGCGAGAACGAGATTCTTATACGGCTTGATAACAGGGAAAACCCACAGGTACCTCCAGGCACGCCCCTTGATAAACTTGACTTTTTATGGTACAGCGGTCTTTACCGTAACGTAAGCCTCTTTGTGACAGACAAGCTGCACATAACCTCACCTGCCGAATCACAGGCTGCCTTCGTTGGCGGAATCATCACCGGGTCATCTGATGTGAGCCGTGAGTCAGCCACTCTCTCCGTCTCGGTACATGTTGACAATGATGACCGTACACCGAGGTCATTCCGCATGAAGAACACTCTGCTTGATGCCGCGGGGATGGAGGTTGCCTCATCACTGTCAGAGCTGACCAGTATGGAGCCCGGAGAAGGTCAGCGACTGATAACCAAATTGATTGTCATGAAGCCGGCCCTCTGGTCGCCTGACAAACCTTTCCTTTACACCATAAGGACAGAGCTTCTTTCGGATAACGGAGCCGTTATTGACAGAAGAGAGACACGCACCGGTATCCGAACAGTAAGGATCACGCATGATAAGGGACTCATTTTAAACGGTGAACCGGTAACAGTCACGGGCACCAACAGGCACCAGGAGTATCCTTACATCGGGTATGCTCTCTCAGATAATGCCAGCTACCGTGATGCGGTCAAGATCAGGGATGCAGGCTTTAACCTTGTGCGGTGTTCCCATTATCTGCCCTCACCGGCATTCCTTGATGCCTGTGATGAGCTGGGCCTGCTCGTGATAGATGCCATTCCCGGATGGCAGTTCATTGGTGACTCGCTCTTCATTAACGCTGCCCTGCGTGACACCCGCATGATGTGCAGGCGTGACCGCAACCATCCTTCAGTAATAATGTGGGAAGCCTCACTGAACGAGACCGTCATGCCCATCAGTCTTCTCAGCAGATTACATGAGACAGTCAAGAAAGAGCTGCCATTCGGCAATAACTACACCTGCAGCTGGATGGATACTATCTGCGATGTCTTCATCCCCGCCAGACAGCATGCTGATCCTCCCTCGTACTGGAAAAACTACAGTAAAAAGAAGCCAATCTTTATCTGTGAATATGGCGACTGGGAGTATTACGCCCGTAATGCCGGTTTCAGCCAGACTGAGTTCAGTGACCTGGAGCCCGGAGAGAGGAACTCCAGGCAGCTACGCAGTGCAGGCACGCGCGCGCTGCTGCAACAGGCCTACAACTTCCAGGAAGCACACAATGACAATCTATACGGACCCGCTTTCGGTGACGCCAACTGGGTTATGTTCGACTATAACAGGGGGTATGCTCCTGATATTGAAGCATCAGGCATAATGGATATCTTCAGGCTGCCAAAATTCTCCTACTGGTTTTACAAGAGCCAGACAGAAGAGAACCCGGTATGTTTCATTGCCCATTACAACCTGCCATCATCAGGCAATACAGTAAGGGTTTACAGTAACGCAGACTCCGTGCAGCTCTACCGCAATGATACGCTTATTGCCGTTCAGGGTCCTGACAATGACCCTACCTCGGTTAACCTCCCGCACCCGCCTTTCACCTTTACCCTGCCGGGATATATGCCAGGTACTCTGAAAGCATCAGGTTTAACACAGGGGGCACCCACCGCCTCACACAGTGTCACCACTGCAATAACGCCTGTAGCCTTGCGCCTGTCTGCCGACTTCAGCAATAAGTCTCTTCGGGCCGACGGCGCTGACGTAATATTTGTCTATGCCACGCTGGTAGATTCAGCAGGCAATACTGTATATACCGCCGACTCCATGGTAGAGTTCTCGGTGAGAGGAAATGCTGAACTGATAGGTCATAACCCCATAAAAGCAGAAGCAGGTATAGCATCCATACTGCTCAAGGCCGGAACCAGCTCTGGTAAGATCATGATCAGAGCCTCATCAGCAGAGATGTCAAAGGCAGAGTTAATGACAGAGGTACGCTAAGGATCACAGTAAGCCGGGCTCTTATCAGAACCTGAAATAGATGAACGGCTGCACAACACCCATCCCTACCTTGTAAAGAAGCAGCACCACTAAAATCGCAACCAGGAACTTCACCACCAGCGGAAGCCTGATGAATAGTCCCCTGTATGCCTCCTTAACAGGTACGGAGAGGAAGTGCATAATATATCCTGATACTATCACAACTAATACCGGCAGGTAAGCCATGATGACCCTGCTGTAGGCGCCCGGAGTGAATGATGAGAATATCTGTGTCAGCATCACACCTGCCTGTTGCATGGTCTCCGCTCTGAAGAATATCCAGGCAAAGCTGACAAAGTTAAAAGTAAGGATGATGCCTGCTATGCGTGCAGCCCGCGTTTTTCGTGTCACCCTCCTGAAGCGCCATCGCCATATCTTGTCTGCCACCAGGGCCGTACCGTGCAACCCACCCCATACCACAAAACGGGTGGCGGCACCATGCCAGAGACCACCGATGAGCATGGTAAGCATCAGGTTAATACCCGTACGCACCGGTCCTTTCTGGTTACCTCCCAGAGGAATGTAGAGATAATCTTTTAGCCACCTCGACAGCGAGATATGCCATCTCTTCCAGAATTCCCCCACATTGGCCGCCTTATACGGCGAATTGAAATTGAGAGGCAGCCTGAAGCCCATCAGCAAAGCAATACCTATTGCAATATCAGTATATCCTGAAAAGTCGCAGTATATCTGCAGGCCATAGCCGTAAACCGCCATCAGATTCTCAAAGCCTGAAAATAGCGCCGGGGTGTCAAAGACCCTGTCAATAAATCCCGCAGAGATGAAGTCTGAGATAAGCATCTTCTTTACCAGCCCCTGCAGAATGAGAAAGATGCCTTGACCGAATTCATTCCGGCTGATGGTATACTCGCCCTTCATCTGTGGTATGAATTCCGATGCTCTTACTATTGGCCCGGCCACAAGCTGAGGAAAGAAAGTCAGGTAGAAGGAAAAGTCAATGAGGCTTCTGACCGGTGTCATCCGTCCGCGGTAGACATCAATGCTATAGCTGAGCGCCTGGAAGGTGAAGAATGATATCCCTACAGGCAGCACTATGCTGCTGACATCGAATGCAGTACCAAATAAACTGTTTGACCATCCCGAAAATATATCATGTGCTACAAGAGATGTGTTAAAGATGGAATTAATGGTAGTAGTAAAGAAGTCTGCATATTTGAAATAGGATAGAAATCCCAGCAGAATCAGGATATTTGTTATCAGCCACGCACGTTTACCAGACTTGCTGACTGCCTTCCCTGTTGCAATTGCAGTGAGCCAGGTCAGCAGTGTGGTGAGCAGCAGAAGGATGATGAACAGCCCGCCGGCCCGGTAGTAGAAGTAGAGGCTTACCATTAGCAGCCATGTATGGCACATGGCTCTCTTTTTGTGCATTAGTGCGAACCCGGCCATCACCACCAGGAAGAAGATCCAGAACCCAGTGGTAGTGAATATGAAGGTCTGCTCAGGGTGATACCTCAGAAGCGAGGCCACCCATCCGCCTCCTTCATCCCCCTCATCATTGAGGAACACATCTTCATCCCCGGCATCAGAGATGTTCAGGGCATCATCCTCAGCTGTATCTGTCACCTGTTGCAGTTGCAATGCACTATCCGGAGAGACTGAAGTATCCGGGGGTAATGCCATATCAGGGGACGCTGCTCTTGCCGTCATAGCAATAACCGGCAGTGTGGCAGCCTTGGCGGAATCCGGCAGTGTGGCAGCCTTGGCAGAATCCGGCAGTGTGTCAGCCTTGGCAGAATTCGGCAGTGTGTCAGTGAAAGCAGAAGACTCCGCTGATGATGCGGACCTGGTTGCGCTGGCGACAAGAAGGGTGGCATGGAGCCTTGCTGCTATGGTGTCAGCTCCGGCATTAGAGAGGTGAGTAAGGTCTTTTGCAGCCAGCGCCGGACGATGATCAAACCAGTTAATAATTGAACCGGCACCGCCCATTGACTCCCACGCATCCCAGAATATAGCCCCGCTCCTGGCGGCGGCATTCTGCTGCGCATCCCTTATGGCCCTTATGTTTGGAAAACGCCGTATAGTGTCATTTACCCTCAGCGCCATGTCGGTAACGCTCACAATCACAACGGGTACGCCACCGGAGGCCCGCTTAAGAAATTCTATCTGTTTTACCAGTCCCTCCTCAAAATAGTGATACTCACTTCTGACGTTCCTTACGACATTAAGGCCAAACTGCAGGAAGATGATATCAGGGTTGAGCTTCGAAAAGACCCCTTCAAAGCCTCTTATGTCTGTCATCACGAACTCAAGCCCTGCGCTGCCTCTCACCGGTACGTTGTCTATGATCACACCGGAGTCACTCTCAAGGCTCATCGCATATATGTCAGGGGAGTTGCGGGCCGTAAATTCAATAGTTACATCCGAGACCGAAGGAAGAGGCACAGAGTACTCCATGGGCCCTTCTCCGATCTGTAACATGGCAAAGTCAACCATTGAGCTGCCTGATCTGATCCCAACCAGCACGGTATCATAGTTGTTACCGTAGAAGATCCTCATGTTGTCATATGTTGATACTGCCTGATCAGCATTGGGTACAGGATTAATCTTTACCGAGGCGAAAGAGCGGGTGGTCAGTTTCTCATTAGGTGAGGTGAAACGAGAGAGGGCAAGCATCGGTCCCAGTCTGTTGTGGGGAAGGGTGCCATTACGATAATCAAGCAAAGTATACCTCTTCCAGTTTGAAGAAGACCGCACAACGTATGACCGCGTATACATCACCGGCATGACCGGAGAGAACAACCCCGGACCAGTCCCTCCTCCCTCTTCCCTCATTTTCCGCCTCAGCAATGATGTCTCACGGTCTCCCTCAACCTGCGAGTCGCCATAGAAGAGTATCCTTACCTGCCGGCCCCCATCAAGAGAGTCCCTGATTGCGTCACCGGGAAAAAACGGGTGTGAACCTGTGCTCTTCTTCTTATTCTCATCACTACCGGAAGTAAGGGAGTCAAATGAATATGTTGCAGAGGGAGGCAGATACGGAGAGACAGTGTCACCGGCAGCGGAACCGCTGGTGGCAGAGTCAGGTAATGCCATGCTTTCTTCCTCTTCATAGAACAACGTACCCCTGTCTCCTCGTGAGCTAGTGATCGCGAGTCTGAGTATGAAGAGTGTCAGAATGACAGCAAGCAGAAAGAGCAGTATTCTGCCGGGGCGCATATTATACTTTTAGTCAGCTTTTTTTTCTGATCCTTAGCTTCTGACCCACCATTATCTTTGAAGCATCGGATAAATTGTTCAGTCTCAATATATCACTATAGGAAACACCATCAAATTTCCTGGCAATATCCCATACATTATCTCCTTGCCTTACCGTATAAAGTTCATAGTCAGTGTCAGATTGTACAGGAGAAGCAGATGACGATACAACAGCTAATGGTGAAGCAGTTAACGGTGAGGCACCTGTGACAGATGTGGTAGCCTTTCCTGCCTGCTTTTGCTTCTCTGCAAAGCTCATAGAGTTAATTTTACTGTACCTCTCAACTTTGGCCGGATCAACGTAAACAGTAAGTTTCTGCCCTATCTTGATTGTATTTTTATAAATGTTATTCCAGTATCTCAGGTCAGAGAGTCCCACGTTATACCATTCAGAGATAAACCCAAGGTTATCGCCCTCTCTGACAACGTATATCAGGGGTGCCTTACCCTTGACATCAGGCGCACTGTAAGACGACTGCTGGTTTGAGCTGGGTGTGGGACCTTTCTGATTTATCATGGTAAGATACTGCTCCTTCCTGTATCCGGTGATAGTGTCGGTCATGGTTATGAAATCGCCAAGCCTGTCTACCGGCAGTGTGATTGCATAGGGCTTGCTTCTGCCAGGCACCAGGCCTGTGCGGTATTGCGGGTTCAAAGTCCTGACCTCTTCCAGCGGGAGGTTCAGCACGGCAGCAATCTGCTCAAGGTGGATGTCCTGGGAGACAACCACCGTGTCAACTGCCAGGGGCATGTTTATCTCAATAGGGTTGATATTGTGTTCACGGTAGTAGTTCATAGCGTAGGCAGCTGCCACATACTGAGGGATATATCCGCGGGTCTCACGCGGCAGACGATAGTAAATCTCCCAGTAATCCTTCCTGTTATCTGAACGGCGTATAGCCTTGTTCACGTTACCAGGGCCGCAGTTATAAGCGGCAATAACCAGAATCCAGTCGTGATATATGCCATACAGGTCCTTCAGATACCTGGCAGCAGCATGAGTTGCCTTCACAGGGTCACGGCGTTCATCCACAACAGAGTTAATGGTAAGGCCATATGCACGACCGGTGCTGTACATGAACTGCCAGAGCCCGGTAGCTCCTGCCCTGCTGACCGCATTTGGATTGAGTGCTGACTCAATCACTGCCATGAATTTCAGCTCAACAGGGAGGCCGTAATAATCAAAAATATCCTCTATCATGGGGAAATAATAATCCTGCAGACCCAGCATAACCTGGAACCTGTCAAGCTTCCTGCTGGTATAGACATGTATGTGGTTTCTTATTATGTTGTTGTAGGGAAGTGTAATGACAGAATTGATCCTGCTGATGCGGTCTGTATAAACGGAGTCGCTGAACTCGGCAATGACAGAATCTGCAGAAGCTGCTTCAGTCCTGGCCATAGACATCTGTATGAACCAGTTGTTGAGCAGACTGTCAAGATCGCGCTCAATGCGTTCCATTGAATCATCATTTTTGATTATGATGGTGTCATTACCCGCGAAAAGGGAAAGGGTACAAATAGAAATAAACAGCGAAAGGATTATAGTCTTGAGGTTCATATTTAACATCTTAAAAAGTCTTGGTAAATGCAAGTGTTAGTCCGGGCGATATACCCGTAAGGGATACTGTTGCCGGCACCAGTGTGGCTTTCAGGTCATCACTGATATCGTAGTCAAAGAGGCTTGCGTCAACGTTGGCATCGATGATTGTTAAGAGGTACCAGGCTGCTATGCCTATATATGACAGGTCGCGGTATCTGCGGTAATAATCTATCCCGTTGCGCAGGGTAGTCTTCATCCATGACGCATTTGTCGGTTTGTAGGTGGTAGGGTGCACTACGGGGTCATACAACTTCGGATCCATTGTGATACCAAGGTCTAGGTAGCTGTTCGTCTCAGGTATGATATCTGTAAAATCCTGGTATGCATTAATGAACATGTTGTAACTCTTTGTATTGACACTGACTGCATAGCCCAGTGCCCCGAAGCCTGCGTACACCAACGGCACTTTCCAGTATTTTCGGTTGTAGATCTGGCCCAGCCCGGGTAGTGCAGCGGCGTACATGGTTGACCTCATGGGTTCAATTGTATATCTCCTGACCTTCTCTTTACGGACAGGAACAGAGTCTTGATCCTGACCACTACAGGTCAGAACGGATAAGAAGAAAAATACCAGTATTATCTTGCTGTACAACTCCAATGAGCAAACCGTTTTTGTTTGCCGGCAAATATAGTTATTTACCTGTTAAGTTTATCGAGCAATGCGATTACACGCTCCATCTCTTCACTGTCACCGAAGGGGATGACAATCTTACCTCTGCCCCTTTCATTGATCCTGAATTGCACCTCTGCACTGAAGAGATTACTGAGCTGTTTTGCGATCTCCTCATATTCGGTATTCAGCCGTTTTCTGGTCTCAGCCTTTGAGGGGTCTTTCACTGCAGCCGTATGAAGATGGCGTACCAGTTCTTCAGTGGCTCTGACTGAGAGATCTTCCTGAATGATATGGTAAAAGACGTTTATCTGTTTGGCGGGGTCTTCAATATTTACCAGCGTACGGGCATGGCCCATAGTAAGGTTTCTGTTCCGTATGCCAAGCTGTATCTCTGCCGGGAGCCTGAGCAGGCGCATGTAGTTAGCCACCGTTGAGCGTTGTTTGCCCACCCTGTCGCTCAGCTGCTCCTGTGTGAGGCTGCACTCTTCCATGAGACGCTGATAGGTTATTGCCACTTCAATGGAATCAAGATCCTCTCTCTGAATGTTCTCCACCAGAGCCATCTCGAGCATCGCCGTATCATCAGCTGTACGTATATATGCAGGTACATGAGTAAGTCCTGCCATGCGTGCAGCACGCAGCCGGCGTTCACCTGCTATGAGCTGGTAACGACCGGCACCTGTCTCCCTGACGGTGAGCGGCACTACTATGCCAACCTGTCGTATTGATGCTGCCAGTTCATCAAGAGACTCGCTGTCAAACCGTGTACGAGGTTGAAACGGGTTGACCTCAATAGAGTTTATATCTATCTGTAGGTTAGCCTCAACCTTTTTCTCAAGTGCCTCTTTCTCAACACCGTCAATCAGGGCGCCGAGGCCTCTGCCCAGCGGGCTTTTTTTTGGTGTGTTCATAATGATGATTACTGTTATTAATTCTTCTGCTTGGCCTCCACTCTCTGAAGCAGTTCGCGGGCCAGATTGAGATAATTTACCGTACCCCTTGACTCAACATCATAGAGAATAGCGGGCTGGCCGTAGCTGGGAGCCTCTGAAAGCTTGACATTGCGCTGTATGATAGTATTGAAGACCATCTGCTGGAAGTGACGGGTGACCTCCTCAACAACCTGATTAGCAAGACGCAGGCGAGAGTCATACATGGTCAGAAGGAATCCTTCTATCTCAAGGGCAGGGTTAAGGTTCGTCTGAATGATCTTGATGGTATTGAGTAGCTTACCCAGCCCCTCCAGGGCGAAATACTCACACTGTACAGGTATTATCACTGAATCTGCAGCAGTGAGAGCGTTGACGGTAAGCAGGCCCAGTGACGGGGAGCAGTCAATGAGTACAAAATCATAATCAGCTGCTACCTGTGCTATAACCTTTTTCAGGCTCTTCTCCCTCTCAGGCCTCTCAAGCATCTCTATCTCAGCTCCCACAAGGTCAATGTTTGATGGTATAACGAAGAGATTCTCAGTCACACAGGGCAATACTGCCTCACGCGGACTGACACCGTCAATCAGGCAGTCATAGATGGTGATCTTAACCTGCTTGAGGTCTATACCCACACCAGATGTGGCATTTGCCTGCGGGTCAGCATCAACAATCAGTACCTTCTTTTCAAGCGCGGCCAGACTTGCCGCGAGATTAATTGCCGTAGTGGTCTTCCCTACCCCTCCCTTCTGATTTGCCAGTGCTATTATCCTTGACATATGCTCCCTTTTTTCCTTAATTTAATGAACTTCAAATTTACACTTAATGGCTATGCGGGGAGGCTAGTCATATATGTTATTGTAAACATTTTATTTGGGTTTGTTAACACGTTTTCAACAACGAGAACCGGCATTATTGCTCAGTTGCGGGTTATCGGTGCTACTGTGATCTCATAGAGACGGGGCCAGTATTTACCGGTGACAAAGAGACGTCTGCCTTCTGCATCCCAGGCAATACCATTGAGCACGTCTGTCTCACGGGAACGCTCTTCGCGTGGCAGGAGATTATTCAATTCGACATACCCAAGTACCTTGCCGGTGAGAGGGTCTATGCGCGCTATCCTGTCAGTCTGCCATATGTTGGCCCATAGCTCACCGTCAATCATCTCCATCTCATTCAGATTATCAACCATTCCCTTGTTGTCCCATACATCCACAGAGGAGAGTACATTAAAATCCTGATCGAGAAACCATAACACATTTGTTCCGTCGCTCATCACAAGCTTGTCGCCAATGGTTGCCAGGCCCCATCCCTGGGTCTGGTAATATATCCTGTTTATCTGTTTCATTGAGGACTTCTCATAGACAAAACCTACTTTGGTAGTCCAGGTAAGTTGATATATCCGGTCACCCAGCAACGCCACCCCTTCACCAAAGAGTGAGCCGTCAAGGCTAACCTGGCTGACTACTTTACCCGTTTCAGGCTCCACTTTTCTCAGTGATGATTCGCCCTGCTGGCCTGTGCTCTCATAGAAGAAGCCCTCATCATATACCAATCCCTGTGTATAGGCTCTCCTGTCATGCGGATAGCTGTTAATAACACGGTATCTGTATATCACAGGGGTTATGTCAGAAAGGAGAGTGACAAAGAGCGTCACCGTCTGAGGCTTGCTGGAAGCCGAGTGTGCCACTACCCTGAGCGATATCCTGCCGGGATTTCCGGGAGAGGCAAGCTCTGCCCTGGCAGGCAGCTCATGCAGAGTCTCTGCCAGGGAGCCATCAACCCAGATCTGAACGGAATCAACCGTTGGTTTTCCTGCCGCATTTGTGACCGATAGTAGTATTGCTTCTGAGCATTTAAAAGATGAATTATCAGCAGGGGCAAGCACCTCAATAAGTCTTTTTGAAGGCCGCATGTCAGCCTCAGCAGCAGTTCCGGACTTATCAGCGACTTTCATCTCCCTCTTTCCTGATGAGCCTGAACATGATATCACGGCTGTGATCAACAGCAATAACAAAAATATGTGTATGGCACTACGCTTCATCTGCTCTAAAATTATTTCTTACCGAATAAACTGAAACGACGGCTCTTTATGGCCTTCATCGCCAGCTCCTCCCTATCAGACCATGGATCGATCATATTGAGCACCTCACCCCAGCCGGGAAAGCCGCCGGCATTCCTGTCGTCAATAAAGATATCAGCATTAATCTTACGTGGCGTCTCATCTGTCCACTGCTCTTCGGGATAGTTACGGTTGACGGCATAAAACTCAATACCGTTCTGTTTGCAATAGTCAACGGCCTCTTGCAGCTCCCTGCCGGTACGTATGGTCCAGAGGATTAACAGCGCCCCCCTCTTCTGAAACTCCTTCAGGGTGATAAAGGCAAAGAGCTTCTCTTTCCCGATGGCCGGGTACTCATGCTCCACAACGGTGCCGTCAAAGTCGACTGCAATCTTTATATTTGTAAGATCTCTCATAATACTGTTGCAAAAATAATCAAATTATAGTTGCTTGGATTATTGTAATTTAGCACAGCTGCTTAAAAGAGTTATGACAAGACATATTCCCAATACTATCACCCTGTTGAACCTGTTATCAGGGTTTGCTGCAGCAGTCTATGCAATAAAAGGTTATAATGATTACGCAGCCTTTTGCATTATGGCGGGCATGCTGTTTGATTTTTCTGACGGGTTTGCTGCCCGCCTCCTGAAAGTATACTCTGACATTGGTAAAGATCTTGACAGTCTGGCTGACCTTGTTACTTTTGGTATAGCTCCGGGTGCCATCGTTCTTAACCTGCTCACCGACTGCGGAACGGGGGGGTTATACGCCTTTGCGATTGCAGCATTCATCCCGGCAGCATCAGCAATCCGCCTTGCCAGATTCAATAATGACGCCACACAGGCAACCTCATTCAAGGGGCTGGCCACACCGGCGAGTGCTTTTATTATTGTGTCCGTTGTACTGGCCTCAGCCTTCACTGACTTTAAGATATATGACGTGATAGTGGCCTCACCATGGCTTATAACCGTACTGAGCCTCTTCCTTGCCGTGATGATGAATTTAAATGTAAAGATGTTTTCGCTCAAGTTCACCAGCCTGCGATGGAACGGAAATGAAGAGCGTTGGATCTTTGCCGGAGTGAGCCTGCTGCTGATGGTGATCTTCAGGGTGGCAGCATTACCGATGATAATGGCATCATATATAATACTGTCACTCCTCTTTACCCTCCCGGCCCTCCGGCGGAGGCCTCCTGCAAATCCATCACAACCCTGAGGTTGCCTTTAGTAGAAGCCCGCATTCGAATCCATCACAACCCTGAGGTTGCTCTTCAGAAGCTACCGCTGCTCAATACATATGATCATCGCCGGACATCTCTCCGGGCGTGATTCTCTCGCGGTCTATTGCACGCCAGGCGTACCATATGTAGAGTGCCACAAACGGAATGATGAATGAGACATAAAACATGACCCTCAGCGTGAACAGGCTTGATGATGCCTTTGCCAGCGTCAGTGAGCTCTGGAGATCGGCTGATGACGGATAGAAGGCTGTCTCGCCATATCCTGCCATAAAGAAGAGCGCCATCACCACCGGAACTGTTCCTGCGCCTGCAAACCATATCGCCTTGCGTGGGTTTTTAAAAATTCCGATCCAGAGAGAGATGAGCACCAGTACGACTCCCCCGGCAAAAAGTATGAGGATAAAAGGATTGCCCACCAGGTTATGGAGATAATGATACCTGACCATGGAGACCTGTCCCGTCACGCTGTCAGCCATGTATCCTTTTCCGGTAATTATCAAGGCTATAAAGGAGAGGAAGAAGAGCAGGAATGGGATTGCATTGCGTGGCAGGGCTCTCTTAATCAAAGCGGCAAACTCAGCATCATCAATGGTATTCTCAAGATACATCAGTCCCAGCACCCGTGCGAGAAAGAGCACTGCCAGACCCATCAGCAGGTTGACAGGATTTATCAGGGCCTCCAGGCCATGCCACCCTGAGCCCCATGTCACCCTGTTAAAAAGATCAAGGCTAAAGTCAGATCCGGTGAAGAAAGTGGCCACAGCCACTCCTATGAGAAAGGGTCCGACGCAACCGTTGATAAAGAGAAAAGAGTCGAAAAAGCTTGTGCCGTATATGTTTGCAGGCTTTGAGCGGTACTCATATGCTACTGCCTGGATGATAAAGCTGAACAGTATTGCCATCCACACCCAGTATGCGCCGCCGAAACTGGTGGCATAAAATAGAGGGAAGGAGGCAAAGAAGGCGCCGCCGAAAGTGACCAGGGTGGTGAAGGTGAACTCCCACTTGCGTCCGAGTGCGTTGACCAGCATTTTCCTCTGCATGTCATTGCGGGGCAGTGAGAAGATGAACGACTGTCCTCCCTGAACGAACATCAGGAATACGAGGAAGCCGGCAAGCAGCGATATTATCAGCCACCAGTAGCTCTGAAGGAATGCGTGTGATATCATTAGTGTCATCGTTGTCTCCTCCTAATGTTTTGGTCCGTTTTTGATCTGTCTTGTCATTATGGATATCTCTGCGATGAGCAGGGCAGTAAATAGAACTACAAAGAGCCAGAAGGTGGTCTGCACTGCCCCGGCGCTTATGTTTGAGACAGCCACATTGACAGGCATGAGATTCTGTATGATCCAGGGCTGCCGGCCCATCTCGGTCACTACCCATCCCAGCTCGCTGGCCAGGTAGGCCAGCGGTATTGAAATGACTGCCAGCCAGAGGAACCAGCGATTATTGCCAAAGGTTTCCCTTCGATAAAACCATAGTCCAAGCATGAAGAGCAGAATGAAGAAGAAGCCCAGTCCAACCATCACGCGGAAGCTGTAAAAGACAACAGGCACCGAAGGTATCACCTGCCACGGGTGCTCAAAAAAACTGTAGCCAAAATACCTGAAATAGTTATCTGTGAAATCGCTGTCGCTGAATATGGCGGCCAGGGCAGTCATTGTCTCTGTGTCTCCTGCCTCCTTAGACATCTTGTAATCGATAAGGACCTGGCGGGCATACCTGCCCCTCTCCATCATCTCGCTTACGGGCATTATTCCTTTCTCAGGATTGCCATTTACAAGATCCTTGATCCCGGGCACATAACCGGCGGTCTTGCCGGTGGTCATATAAGAGAGCAGCCCGGGAACCTCTATCCTCAGCTTAGTATCATGAACCGCTTTCTCGCCAATGCGTTCCCCGCTCTGAGTCAATAATCCAAATACAGTCAGCCCGGCATTACTGCGGCCATCATACAGTCCCTCCATGGCAGCGAACTTGACAGGCTGCACCTGTGCCAGCGTTCGTGCAGAGGAGTCACCCGTAATAGCCACAGCCAGTGCGGAGACAAGTCCGAACAGGCTGGCAATGAGTATGCTCCTGCGGGCAAGCAACTCCTCCCGCTTCCTTAGAATGAACCACGAGCTGATACCTACAACGAATACTGATGCCAGTACGAACCCGGAGGTCACCGTATGCAAGAATTTGTCAACAGCAACGGGGTTGAGTACCACGTCGCGGAAGCTGCTCATCTCATTGCGGGCTGTGTCTGGATTGAACACCATTCCCACCGGGTTCTCCATCCAGGCGTTTGCCACGAGAATCCATAGGGCGGAGAGGCTTGCTCCCACTGCCACCAGCCATGTTGATGCCAGGTGAAATTTCTTCCCTACCTTATCCCATCCGAAGAACATCACAGCAACAAATGTTGACTCAAGGAAAAAGGCGAGAATACCCTCCACAGCCAGAGGCGCTCCAAAGATATCACCCACGAACCATGAATAGTTCGACCAGTTGGTGCCGAACTCGAACTCGAGAATGATGCCGGTGGCAACACCTATGGCGAAATTGATCCCGAAAAGGGTCATCCAGAACCTGGTAATCTTCTTCCAGGTCTCATCACCCGTACGTACATAAATCGTCTCCATGAACGCAAGGATGAACGAAAGACCCAGCGTCAGAGGCACGAACAACCAGTGATACATTGCTGTAAGAGCAAATTGCGCCCGTGACCAGTTTACAAGTGAGAGGTCAATATTTTCAATCATATTGTCAGTTATTACCGGTTAATTGTTCCAAAACATAATCGCTACGCTCCCTGTCTGAATTAAAGTTGACCTTCAGAAAGTTGGGGAAGAAAAATAGTTTAAGAATGAGGAACATAATAAAAAGCTTAATGAGGATAATGACCCATACCTTTTTACCCCACCACGACATGTTTCTGAATCCGTCATAATAAAACCGGAAGATATTGTAAAATGTCGTGCCTATTCTGTTCATGCCTGCGCCTCCTTACTCTCTTTCCCGAAGCCTGATGTGAGTTTCCGTACCGGTCCGAAGTTATTAAAGAACTCGCGGGCAAAGACTCTCAGGGCAGTGTATGCAGGTACTGCCACTATCATCCCAATTATGCCTGCAAAGCTCCACACAGCCAGTATCACAATGAAGATCTCAATGGGATGAGCATTGACGCTCCGTGAATAGATGGTAGGGGCAACGATGTTATTGTCAATGACCTGCGTGAAAGCAATCACTATAATCATGTAGATCATCAGCATCGCAACAGGAGGATAACCGGTAGTGGTTACTGCCGTGGCGATACCCATGAGGATGGCAATGGAGCCGCCAAGCCATGGCCCGACGTAGGGGATAACATTAAATATCCCTATTATAAGCCCCATCACCAGCGCCTGCTGGAATGGAAACCCTACAATAGTCATTCCTATGGTGACAATGATCAGTACAACGGTGCTCTGTAGTATTATCCCGATAAAGTATCTGATCAGGAGCTTTTTTATGGAGTGCAGCACGCTCCTTATCCTCTCTTCATACTGGTCGGGCACCATGACCATAACCGTCTCCTTGAAGAGCCCTTCGTCTTTGAGAAAGAAAAATGCCAGAAAGGTTATTGCTACTATGGCAACAACAAACCTACCTATCACCATGACAATATTGCCTGCGAAATCAGTTATAGATGCCGGATTCAGAATACCGGTGATGGTTGTGACAGCTACATCATACAATGATTTATCCGGAGGCATGTCATGGTATACCTTCCTTAGGCCCGTTTCCAGCTTGTCAAGCTGATCACGCAAACCCTGTATTATGGAACCTGCATCAAAATTCGAGAGAGCATCAATCTGCTTCGTAATTAGCGGAATAAAAATTACAAAGAAGAGCGCCAGCAGACCATACAGGAACAAAAGAGTGAGAAGCGAGCTGAGCGCTTTTGGAAATCTGAACTTCCAGATGCGTATACTGTTGAGCAGATCAACCGCAGGACGCCCGATAAGCGAGATGACGCCGGCAATAAATATATAAGCAAATATGTTCCTGAAGTACCAAAATGCATAAACCAGAAATGCCAGGCCTATCAGGATGAGAATATTACGGAGCGTTGTATTCATTGGGCTTCAGGTTGTGGTTAGCAAATACTGCCGGGCAGGAAGAACAGAAACACTGCGTTTCAAAATTAAAAAATATTCCCGTCTATACAATTAATAAATGATAAGCGTCATTATGTCATGACATATACGGGCTTTCATGTCATTATGGCAGACTTGTATGTACGGCACATGAATTGAAATATGAGTAGTAGAAATATTTATATGTTGAACAATAATAAAAAGGAGGTTGCTATGTTACCAACGATTATCAGAAGGAATTACAAACCGCTGACACTGTCGGATTTCTTCAGTGAGGATTTTTTCCAGACACCCAGCAGGACATCGACAAGTCTACCTGCCGTTAATATCAGGGAAGATGATAAGTCGTTTTATCTTGATCTGGCCGTTCCCGGCATGAACAGGAATGATCTGAAGATTGAAGTTAAGGATGATGTTCTCACCATCTCTGCAGAGCAGAAGGAAGAGAGCAATGAGCAGTTTGAAGGCTACAAGCGCAGGGAATTCAGCTACAGTTCATTCTGCCGCAGTTTTTATCTGCCTGAAGATGTCAATGGCGAAAAGATCGGTGCTGCCTACAAGGATGGTATCCTGAATATTGAGATACCCAAGCTCACTGAAGACAAGATGAAGGAGAAGATCCGCAAGATCTCGATTTCATAATCAGGATCAGAACGCGGAATTAGTTTAAAATGAAGGTTGAGGTTGAGACAGGTCGATAGACCTGTCTCTTCTGTAATATGATGCACGTATTAAGCTAATGGGCATGGTTTAGACAGGTCTGAGACCTGTCTCTTTTGTATATTAAGCACGTATTATACCGGAACGCGGGATTACGATCCTGCCAATTCCTGCGCGAACCGCTGCCCATATTTTAGCAGCGGTTTTTCTTTCTCGCTTTCAGGAATGAATTTGTAAGCTGCCGGCTCTTCAAAAAACTTCAGCTTGAGGCCTTTAAGTATCTCAGCTATCAGAATCGGAGCCTCACCGCTCCAGCCGTATGAGCCAAATGAGCCGGCCAGTTTGCCCCTGTCACGCAACGGGCTGATCAAAGCCATCATCTTGTACACAGGCAGCAGGGTATTCTGATTGATGGTTGGTGAACCCACAATGATGCCGTCGGCAATGGTAAGCTTTGAATCAATATCACCTAGCTCAGCAGTCTCAATATCCATTATCTCAACAACAACATTCTCTACTGAAGCTGCACCTCTGGCAATAAGGCGTGCCATTTCACCCGTATATCCGTATGCTGAGACATAGGTTATCAGCAATCTCTTTTCGGCACTATTATCGGTAAGGCATACGTAGGCTGAAGCCAGGTCAAAGGACTCATCAACTGCCTTCCTCCATCCCTTTCTCAGTATGGGGCCATGACCGGTGGCAATCATGGCAATATCAAGCGGCCTGATCTTTTCGATTGCCTTTAGCATGAATTTGCTGAAAGGCTTCAGTATGACATCAAAATAATACTTGAAATCCGCACTGTAGTCGTCCACAAGGTCATCAAACATCGCCTCATTACAGTGATGGGCTCCGAACGAGTCACAGGTAAACAGTATCTTATCCTCAACAAGGTAAGTAAATATAGTGTCCGGCCAGTGCAGGTTGGGTGCTGAAATGAACTGTAGCGTCTTGTTACCCAGATCAAGAGTGTCACCATCTTTCACCACCATTGATTTGAAGGGCCTGTTAACTATTTCTGACAGGTATCTTATGGCATTGCCGCTTCCCACAACAACAGCTGAAGGTGCCAGGTCAAGTAGCTGACGCATGGCCCCGGAGTGATCAGGCTCGGTATGGTTAAGAATAATATAGTCTATCTCTGCCGGATCAGTCACCTGC
>CAYQNT010000017.1:0-240 GCA_964418865.1 uncultured Rikenella sp. | reverse complement strand
TGCCTGAGCTTGTTTAAGTAAGTGTCACTGAACCGCTCCTTGACCGTCTCAATGACAGCCTTCTTTTCAGCATTAATAAAATATGCGTTATAGGTGGTGCCATGTTCAGTATGCATCACGATATCAAATGTTCTGATATCATAATCAAGCACTCCGATCCATTTTACATCCGAAGTCAGATCTAGTATCCTATTGTCTTCTTTCATAATCTGTTAACTTAAATTATTCTTGCAAGTATGG
>CAYQNT010000016.1:0-34785 GCA_964418865.1 uncultured Rikenella sp. | reverse complement strand
CACCGTACCGTGACGGAGATACGAAGACTGGGGATGAAGGCCGGTGTAACCCTCAACCCGCATTCACCGGTGATATTGCTTAGGGATATATTACCGTATATTGATATGGTTCTTCTGATGACTGTTAACCCGGGCTATGGGGGTCAGTCATTCATCCCCGGAAGCATCAACAAGATTGGCGAGCTGAGAAGTATGATTGATGAAGGAGGTTATGACGTCCTCATTGAGGTTGACGGTGGTATTGACCTGCAGAATGCCCAGATGGTTGTGCATGCTGGTGCTGATGTGCTCGTAGCGGGCAGTGCCGTCTTCTCTTCCTCTGACCCTGCCAGTGTAATACAGAGGCTCAGGGAGCCTGTATGAGATAGTCTTCAGCCTAAAAGCAGGCTTTCGATCCGTGAGATCATCCCCTGACCCTCGCTGGCATCAAACCAGTTAATCTCTTTGTCCTTGTTCCACCACGTCAGTTGCTTGCGGGCATACCGCCTTGTGTTACGTTTTATCAGGCTGACGGCCTCTTCGCGAGTGATCACCCCGTCAAAATAGCTGAACATCTCACGGTAACCTACGGTGTTGAGTGCATTGAGGTGTCTGTAGGGCGTCAGAGCAGCTACCTCCTCCTCCAGTCCGGCTGCGAGCATTCTATCAACCCTTTCGTCTATCCTGCGGTAAAGCTCGCCACGCTCACGGTTGATGCCGGCCTTGATTATTCTGAAGTCACGGGTCCTGACCGGTGCAGTAAGGAAAGAGGAGTAAGGTCTGCCGGTGCTCTCAGTGATCTCCAGGGCACGCATTAATCTCCTCGGATTTTGCAGATCAACCTTTGAGTAGTGGTCATGATCAAGTATTTTGAGCGCCAGACGTAACCCGGCAATACCCTCTCTATTATATATGTCAATATATTTATCTCTGACAGCGGGGTCAGTATCCGGTATATCATCCATGCCTCTGCACACGGCATCCATGTAGAGCATAGACCCGCCTGTCATCACCGCCACCGGATTGTCAGAGAAGAGTGAGGGCATCAGGTTCAACACATCATTTTCAAAGAGGCTTATGCTGTAATAGTCTGTCACCGACAGGAAGCCGATGAAATGATGTCTGACCTTTGCCAGCTGATCATCATCAGGCGCAGCTGTACCGATCTTCATCTCATGGTAAAACTGTCTTGAGTCACATGATATGATATCACAGCCAAGCCGCATGGCCAGCTCTGTGGAAATGTCAGTCTTGCCCACGCCGGTAGGGCCTGGCAGAACTATAAGTGTATTTTGCATTGGATCGGACAACAAGAGGGGGCCTAGTCCTCTTCCTCATCTATGTTTTCGATGCTGTCGAAGTCTGACAGGCTATCTTCATCATCTCCTTCAAAGAATATCTCGTCGTCAACAACGTCCTCGTCGACTTCAACATCGTCATCATCGTCATCAGCGACTACAATGTTGGTGTATTTCTTTCGTGACACACCGCCGAAGGTAACCTGTTTGGGAGGCAGCCCTTTAGAATTGGTACAGGCGGGATAATCCCTCGCTTCATCTTCCTGCACTTCGCCAACATATTCTACAAACAGAGCCCTGTCATTGAAAAAGTCAAATACATAGACGAGTTTCTGATTCTTGCGAAAAATTACCTCTTCCAGTACTGCATTTTCCATTGTTGAAGAGCCTACACCCATGTCAAACAAGGTAAACTCTTCCTCTTTCTCCCAGCTATCAGTAGCCATATAAAATGAAGCAATCTGTGATTTGTCGAACTCCAGTTCTTCCTGCAGGGCGTTATGAAAATCCAGCAGAGACTGACTGTCAAGGAACTCAAACTCCCTTATAAAAGCCTCATCTTCATCGGTTAATACTATGAACCTGTAAACCATTACAATAACTTTACTATCTGTGCAATTTAGTGTTTTTTAATATACGTTCACATTCCCCTATTTATTTTAGCAGGAACAAAATTGTGTCAATATTATCTGCATAATCCCATAATTCGGGTTGTTGTGTTGTGCCAAATGGCAGCTGGCCGTGTCCGGTCACACACTGGAGCAGGTTTACGGGCGATTCCAGGGCCTGCCATGGCGTTTTTCCGGGAGGATAGAAGGCGTAGTTTACCACAGCCATGGGAGGGGTCAGTGATGTTGCCTCCCTGAGCATGATGAATCCTCCGTCAATGAAGGGCTCTCTGTTAACAATCATTACTGCCTTGTTGTGGTCATAGTTCACGCTATACTTATAGTGTGACCTGAGCTTCTCATACTTGTTCCAGAACGGAATCAGATATGCCGGATCATAACCTTCAGGCAGGTACAGCATTGAGACGTTGCGGCATCCTAGACCGAAATATGAGAAGATATCATCAGCCAGGAGCTCAAGTTCAGCAGGGGTCTCCGTGCCGTCGA
Organism: uncultured Rikenella sp.; assembly: GCA_964418865.1. Taxonomy (GTDB): domain Bacteria; phylum Bacteroidota; class Bacteroidia; order Bacteroidales; family VadinHA17; genus SR-FBR-E99. The sequence continues at coordinate 32,393 of CAYQNT010000016.1, read as the reverse complement.
GTATGGCTATGCTGTTGCGGTTGCGACGGATGATGGTGGGCACATTCCTGAAGTAGTATTCAAAGTACCTTGAAGAGTTGTTGCTTCCGGTGGCTATCACCGTGTTAAATCCATTCAGTTTGTCTGTGGTCAGCTCCACTAAAGAGGCAAAGGCTGGCTCTATGGCTATCAGCGTTTCGGCTACAGCTCTTATCAGCAGCTCATCCCGGGTGCTCAGTTTGGCCTGCAGACGGTTGCCGGTGATAAGAACACTGAGAAGGTCATGTAAGCCAACCATAGGTATATTTCCTGCCATCACCACGCCCACGGTCACCGGCTCTCTCTCATCTTCCAGTTCAGGGTATGCAGATACCCATCTGCGGATCTTATCTGCCGTTAGCGAGTTGCCGGTGGCTGCGACGGCAAGCCTGACATTGTCAGGCGTGAACCAGGGGTTTGACAGGTGCAGGGTCTCAATGAGCCTGGAGAAACGTGCAGCATGCCCGGCCGTGGAGCCTGAAGCACCGTTACGCATCGCCTCTCCGAGAGTTGCGAAAGCTTCTGTCCGCTGCTGAATAAATAAACCTGTTTTCACATGGGCAAAGGTATAAAAATGAAAGTGTGAAAAAAAAGAGGCCCGGAGACAATTTCGAGTTCCATAATAAGCTCATGAAGCAGATGCGGATACTATCATTTTGCATATGTCATAATCAGGAATTAAGAAAAGGTGTATCTTAGTTCCTTAATACAATTCGGAGGAAGGACGTGAGTAAGCTTGCAATGTTCTATGAGAATATAAGAGTTTCATACCAGGCCATTAGGTCAAATAAGGTACGGGCCATGCTCACCATGGCTATCATTGCCTTTGGCATCATGGCCCTGGTAGGCATTCTTACAGCAATTGACGGGCTGAAGAGCACGCTCACCGATCAGTTCACGATGATGGGTGCCAACTCCTTCTCTATAACCTCGCGGTCAATGCAGATAACCATTGGCGACAAGCATATCCGTACGAAGAATCACTCACACATAACCTACCGGGAGGCAATGGAGTTTAAAAACAGATTCGATGAAGCAGCGTGGGTGTCAGTATCATTCAGCGCCTCCGGAATGGCAGAATATCGCTTCAGAGACAAAAAGACCAATCCCAATATATCAATACTTGGTTCTGATGAGAATTACCTGACTATTTCCGGCCAGGAGATTGCTTCAGGACGAAATTTTTCACCGGAAGACCTTCTTGGAAGCAGGCATGTTGTACTCATAGGCCAGGATGTGGTGCGTTTTCTTTTCCCCGGCGTTGATCCTCTGGGACAGGAGATAATTCTTCCGGGATTAAAGCTGACAGTCATTGGTATCATTAAAAGTAAGGGGGCCAGTATGATGGGCAATGATCAGGCAACCATTATACCCATCACTACTGCCAGACAGTATTTCTCACGCCCGAACATTACATATAACATTGGGGTGATGCCGCAGAAGTTAGTAAGCCTTGATATGATGGCTTCCGAAGCAGAGGGTGTCTTTCGCATTGTGCGAGGCCTTGACCCGCGTGATGAGTCTGATTTTAACGTGCAGAAGAGTGACTCTATCATTGAGATGCTGATGTCTAATATCAAATATGTCACTATCGCAGCAACGATCATTGGTCTCATAACACTGTTTGGCGCAGCAGTAGGATTGATGAATATTATGCTTGTCTCTGTCACTGAACGCACAAGGGAGATTGGCGTGCGCAAAGCATTGGGCGCCAGAAACTCAGTTATCAGGCAGCAGTTTCTTTATGAATCAGTGATAATAGGGCAGATGGGCGGCCTGCTTGGAATAATTGCAGGAATACTTATGGGAAATCTGGTGTCACTTAGTATAGGGTCAAGTTTTACAGTCCCCTGGCTCTGGGTGATAGGTGGTGTGCTGGCATGTTTCATAGTGGGGATGGCATCAGGGTACTTTCCGGCTGTTAAGGCTTCTGCGGTGGATCCCATCGAAGCCTTGCGCTATGAATGATTTTGAACTATATTAGTGGCGTCTGAAGAAGGAGGAGGAGAGCCATGAGTATTGAGATAATTCTGGCAGGTTCAAATAACATACCACGGATCACTTATGATCCGGATGAGGATGTATTAAGTATCACCGGCCGTTCAATTGCAGAGAGACCTGAGGTCATTTATAATCCACTCGAAGCGTGGATCAAATCACATCTCAGCAGGTTCAACCAGCTCAGGGTAGTAATATTCCTTGAGTATATCAACAGTGGCTCATCCAAGGCACTGCGTGACGTTCTCAGAACGATCAGCGGTTACCGGGAACCACGCTACAGGATAAGGATAACATGGCTGTATGAAGAGGATGACGAGGCCATGCATGAGCTGGGTGAGCATTATCGTGATGCAGCAGGCGTCAACATGGATGTGCAGATGGTGCTGTGATTTTCCTGAAGGCCAGCCAGATTGATCATATAATATGCAGAGAGGGGTCTAGAGACCCCTATGTACGGTGACGCCCGCAGTGATCATGTAAAGCAATGATTTATAAATGTATAATATGCAAAGAGGGGTCCAAGACCCCTCTTTACTGTGTATATAATGCAAATATGTGTTATGACGGGCGTAAGGCCTGTCTTACAGCATCTTGCCCATCATCTCAATGAGGTCAACGCATCTTGCTGAGTAACCCCATTCATTGTCATACCATGCAAGAACCTTGATCATGGTGCCATTGGCCATCGTGCTCTGTGCATCGAAAATAGATGATGCAGGGTTGTGGATTATGTCAACAGAAACAATCTCATCCTCGGTATACTCAAGAATACTCTTCATCGGACCATCGGCTGCCTTTTTAACTGCTGCGTTGATCTCATCTTTCGTGGCTGCTATCTTCAACACAGCAACGAGGTCAACCAGTGAACCGGTCGGTGTGGGAACCCTTACGGAGATACCGTCAAGCTTGCCTTTCAGGTCAGGAATGATTACGCCTACAGACTTGGCTGCACCGGTAGTGGTGGGTATCATAGACACAGCAGCTGTTCTGGCCCTGCGCAGATCTCTGTGCGGCAGGTCAAGGATGCGCTGATCATTGGTATACGAGTGAATGGTGGTCATGTAACCGACCTCAATACCGAAGTTGTCATTGAGGATTTTAGCAATGGGGGCAAGGCAGTTGGTTGTACATGATGCATTCGATACACATGAGTGTTCAGGCTTGAGAACATCATCATTGACGCCAACAACAATCATCGCATCAATAGCATCCTTGGCCGGTACCGTCAGTATAACCTTCTTTGCACCGTTTTTCAGATGATCACCGTATCCTCCCTTGGCACTTTCCTTTGACGTAAAGATACCGGTTGACTCTATAACGATGTCAGGCTTGATTTCCCATGGAATAGCTCCAGGGTTCTTTTCTGATGTGACTCTTATCTTATTGCCATTGACAATAATATTCTGCTCATCGTGAGTAACTCCCGGGAACTTTCCCTGGGTGGAATCATATTTGAGCAGGTGAGCAAGTGTCTTTGTATCTGTAAGGTCATTAATCCCTACAATTTCGATATTGGCTTTTTCAAATGCCAGCTTAAATACATTGCGGCCTATCCTTCCAAAACCATTAATTGCTACTTTAATCTTTGCCATACTATAATTATGTTAATAGATTATTAAAATAAACGGCAAAGGTATAAAAAAAGAAGAAGAGGTCAAAAGAGTGTATAAATTATTCTGTCTGCCGGCGGCGAAACACTTTCGTGAAGTTGCCCGGGTTGACAGGATCAAGGATCATCCCGATCCTGTAACTTACAAATATGGAGGGTAAGAACTGCTTGTTATCATAGGTGGCCATAATCGGGATAGCCTTCGTAAAGGCATGCAGTGAGGCTCCTACCTCAATAGCATGAGTAATTCTGTCATTTTTACTGTACTCAAAGTTGAATCCTGAGCGTGCATAAAGGCCGGGGATGAGCTTAATCTCGTCGAAACCCTTAAAGAAAGAGGCCTTGCTCATGATATCAAGGGTCTGATGAATCGTTAGATCGAACTTCTGCTCCTCAATGGTGTAATAGTCCTGACCCACAAGAACAATTATCTTATAGTAAATAGGCTTGGCAAACAGCAGTGTTGCACCACCGCTTCCAAACCAGCTGATAGAGACTCCCCCCAGATCATGCTTTTCATAGAGCTCCCTTTGGTATCCGGCACCCGCACCAACACTCCAAGTAGAGTTCAGCTTGCCAAAAACAAACGTGCCGGTACCCTGAAAATAATAGTTTGATAGCTTTAATTCCTTAGGGTGCTTGAAGCCTTCAATGCTCCCTTCAAGAAAATAGCGGTGTGAAGGTTTTATCTGTCTGTGATCACGATAGATAATTGACCACCCGTCAACATTGAGCGCGGCACCCACTGACATCTCATTGCGCCAGAACGTCCGTCTCTGCGGATCAATATCCCCCTGACCCGCGAGCGGTGCGCAGACAATAGTAAATAATATTAAATGCCACAATCTCATAATCATGATTCTGCAGATAATAAGACTGGAAGCCGGGGTGGATGCGATGATCAGCCTACCTGCCCGGTTATTTCAGTATCAACGCTGCTATATGCAGGACATACTTCACGGTTGCATGAACTGAACACAATCGCAGCCAGGAAAGCAAAAATAAAGATTAGACCAATTTTTTTCATATTATCTGCCTTTAAGTCTTGGACAAATGTAACTTTAATTTTAAAACAATATTTATGCCATATTATTATTCAAAGAGGGAGATTTTTAAACCTTCGTTGGTTTTATTTGTTCTCTTCTAAAATAGGGTGAAATGAAATATGGTGGATATATTACAATATTTATAATGTTAGCATTGCTATCAATGGAAAATAAAATGACATCACAAGATAGAGCTGGATTCAACGATCTGACGCCAGCGGAGCTGAAGGTAATAATCAGTAAATCAACAGAATCTCCCTTTACGGGTATATATGAGCATTTTAACGGCAATGGCACTTATTTGTGTAAGCAGTGTGGTAATGCTCTCTATCACTCTGATGCCAAGTTTGATGCCAGTTGCGGATGGCCCAGCTTTGACCAGGAGATCCCCGGCGCCGTAAAACGCGTTACGGATGCTGACGGCAGTCGTACGGAGATAATCTGTGCATCATGCGGCGGGCATCTGGGGCATGTCTTCACAGGTGAGAGATTCACTTCAAAGAACACCCGCCACTGTGTCAACTCTGTCTCGCTTGATTTTGTGCCACAGGTGCTGCCTGCAGGCAGATACGGCACAGCCCTGTTCGCTGGGGGATGCTTCTGGGGCGTGGAGTACTTCCTGCAGAAGGAACCGGGAGTAATGGCTGTAGTCTCCGGATATACCGGTGGAAATATTAAGAACCCCTCTTACCGTGAAGTTTGTAACGGTACTACAGGTCATGCTGAAACAGTCAAGGTGACTTATGACTTGCGGAAGACATCATATGAGAAACTGCTGAAGCTCTTTCTGGAGATACATGATCCTACACAGGTGGGGCGTCAGGGACCTGACGTGGGCGACCAGTACCGCTCGGAAATATTTTATAAAAACGATGAACAGAAAAAAATGGCTGAGAAACTACTTGGGATGCTGAAGAGCAAGGGTCTAAAGGTAGCCACCCAGGTGACGAAGGCTTCTGAGTTCTATGCTGCTGAAGAGTATCACCAGGATTATTATTTCAGGAATGGGAAAGCACCTTATTGCCACAGCTATACTCAGCGTTTTTAGGCATCATTCTTTTCTTGCGCCACTATATGATCTATAAATAACAGAGGCGGGTTTCAGACCCGCCTCCGCTGTTTATCAAGGATATGGTTTTATAATTTTGGTATCCTGCCTGAGGTCCAGGGTGCTTTTATCCCGTCAAGTTTGGCGTTCAGTGCGTCAACAGCCACACCTGCCTTCTTTATTCTCTCCAGCAGAACGGGAAACTCCTTCTTCACTATCTGATACTGCTGGTCTGCAATACCGGAAATATCTCCCGAGTTGCCGTACAGTGATCTCGACATGGCCGAAAGCCTTGCCGACAGTGATACCGGTGAAGGGGGTGTCTCTTCCGAGCTGGCGCCTACTGAGATGCCTCTGATGAGGTAAGTGATCTCACTCATCTCATCTTTCAGGGCAGCAGCTTCCTGCATAAGTGAGAAAGGAGCTTCAGGGGTCTGATGGATCGTCTGCATGATGGTATTTATCTGACCGTCAAGCTCGGTGGCATACGCAATGGCTCCGTAGGCAACTTTTGATAAAGCTGTCACCTCTTTGATCCAGTTCTCTCTGGCTGCAGCGTTGGTCACCGGCATGGTAACTATATCAAGTGGTTTGCAAACAAACGGCTCAGGCCCGGCAAGCTCCTTAACCTCTCCCTTGGCATACATTGCCATAGAGACTAAGTATTTGCCAGGCATTACTGATATGCCTCCTCCGCCCCAGCGGCCGCCACCGGCACCCTCAGAGACAGGATTGAATTGCCCGGTTGCTCTGACAGGCTGGTAACCCGCGTAGGTGAAATTCCATGTGACACTGTTTATACCCTTTGATGCAGACTTGTAAAGCTTACGGATGATATTACCATCCTCATCTGTTATGGTAAAGATAAGATAGGGCTTGATCTCCCGGTCCTCAAGACTCAGATCTCTGGCTGTAGGCTGTGGAATGAACTCCCCTTTTTCAAAGAGTTTTTTCTCCTTCGCCATCCTGATGTCCTTATCCGTCCTGGGAACAGTGTCTACGTAATACATTGATCCCTGGTTGTCAAACTCACTATTCTGCACAAACATTTTAGCATCTTTGACAGGGAAGATGTAACCGGGCTTCTGAGTGATCTCCTTTTTATAGTTCCTCAGGGGCGAATAGTCATCAATGACGTAGAAGCCCCTTCCAAACGTTGCTATTACAAGGGCATCCTCACGTTCCTGAATAGCTATGTCACGTACCGGGATGGTAGGAATGCCTTTTTTGAACTCCGTCCAGCTGGTGGCTCCGTCAAATGAGACAAAGAAACTGAATTCCGTACCAACGAACAGCAGATTCGGGTTGATGTGATCCTGTTCAATTGTATGTACAGGGCCGTTCTTCGGCAGATTGGCGCTGACTGATGTCCATGTCTTACCCTTGTCAGTGCTCTTCAGAACATACGGAGTGAAATCGTCATACTTATGATTGTTGAATGTAACGTATACAATGTTAGCATTGAACTTGTCAGCAAGGATATCGCTCACATATGAATATTCCGGAACGCCCGGGAAGGTTTTAATCATCCTCCAGTTTGCGCCGCCGTCTTCTGACACGGAGACCATGCCGTCATCACTTCCAGTATAGAGCAGGTCTTTCTGTACTTTTGATTCAGTGAGGGAGACAATAGTGCCCCAGAGTGATGTTGACTTGTTTTTCGCTACAGCATCTGTGGGCCAGTATTTACCCATTACCTTGAAGTTATCTCTGTTCTCATTTCTTGTCAGGTCAGGAGATATCTTGTTCCAATGGCTCCCCTGGTCTTCACTACGGAACAGGAAATTGGCAGCCATATAAATCTGCTTGTTATTATGCGGGCTTATCAGTATAGGAGTATCCCAGTACCATCTGTATGTCATTTCATTCTCGCCGGGAAAAGGCTTGATGCTGACACTCTGACCGCTCTGGCGGTCATATCGTGATGCATTGCCGTACTGTGACTCGGTATAAACGATATTGGGGTCAATCGGGTCAATAGCCACCCAGAATCCGTCGCCTCCCTGAGTTACAAACCAGTCGTCGTTGACCACGCCGTTGCTTATGCTGGCTGAGGGGCCTCCAAAGGAGTTGTTATCCTGTGTGCCGCCGTAGATATAGTAGAATGGATATGAGTTATCTACAGCCACCCTGTAGAACTGAGTTACAGGCAGGTTAGACTTGAAGATATAGTTGCTACCGTCATCATACGTCTCATAGATTCCTCCGTCACCACCGATGTAAAAATGGCTGGTGTTGTTCGGGTCAATCCACATTGCATGGTCATCAACGTGGCGTCCCTTGTTGCTTACACGTGACCAGGTCTTCCCTCCGTCAAGTGTCATCATTGTGTATGTGTCCAGGCTGAATACCCTGTCAACATTCACCGGGTCAGCAATGATCTTGTTGTAGTACTGTCCGCTGGCAGTGTACGAATTCATCTTCTCCCATGATGCTCCCCTGTTTACTGATCTGAAGAAGCCTCCTGATTCGCCCTGCGCCTCAGCAATAATATAGAGCACGTCGGGGTTCACCGGAGAGATGGCTATTCCCATACCGCCAATATCTCCTGATGGAAGTCCTTTCATGATCTTATCAAATGTCTTGCCGCCATCGTTTGACTTATATACTGCCGACTCCGGTCCGCCGCTGATCTTCAATCCCACGTGTCTGCGCCGCTGTTCGCTGGTGGCATAGATCACGTCAGGGTTGCGCGGGTCAAGCACCACGTTGTTGATGCCGGTGTTCTCACTGATGTTGAGGATCTTCTCCCAGTTCTTGCCGCCATCAATACTTTTGTAAAGTCCGCGGTCGCCGCCTGGGCCCCATACTGATCCTTCTGCTGCAACGTAGACAACATTACTGTTACGTGGATCAATGGCTATTCCGCCTATCTGTCTTGACTCCTTAAGACCCATGTTCTTCCAGCTTGCGCCGGCATCATCAGAGCGGTAGACGCCGTCACCCCATCCAAGGGCGCGCTGATGATTATTCTCGCCAGTACCTGCCCATACCACATTATGGTTGCTGGGGTCAATAACGATACAGCCTATGGCATATGCACCATATCTGTCAAATATTGGTTTCCAGGTAGTACCGTTGTTAGTGCTTTTCCATATATTGCCGGAAGCAACGGCAGCATAGATCTCCGAATGGTTACCCGGGTTTACGGCAAAATCAGCAATGCGGCCGCTGGCCCATGCAGGCCCTATAGACCTGAAGTTAATGCCGCCGAAAAGCGATGATGAAACCGCCGGCTTGACCGTGGTCTCAGATACCTTGGTGTCTTTACGTGCATCCTTTTTCTGTGCCCACAGACTGAATGAGCCAGCCAGCACAAGCAAAAGAACTAGTGTCAGAGTTTTTTTCATATTAAAGTGTTTTGATTAGTTAGTATTTTATGCTAAGGTAAGATAAGGCTAAATGTCTGCTAAATTTTTAACGTTATTTAATTATTTTGCTGAAGAATAAAAGTAATAAAAATGAACAGCACATATTTTACGAGGAGGACAATCAGAAAGTATGAGAAGAAGGAGATAGATAACGAACTGCTTGAGCGCATACTCACTGCAGGAGCCAGATCTTCCACTACTGGCAACATGCAGCTCTACAGCATAATAGTGACACGTGATACGGAGATGAAAAGACGGCTTGCCCCTGCTCACTTCAATCAGCCCATGGTACAGGGGGCACCTGTGATGTTAACTTTCTGCGCTGACTTCAACAGGTTTAATCTCTGGTGCAGGCAGAGGGAGGCGGAGCCCGGTTATGACAACTTCCTCTCTTTCATGACTGCCGCCATTGATGCAACTATTGTGGCGCAGACAGTATGCAACGCAGCCGAGGAGGAGGGGCTTGGGATATGCTATCTGGGGACAGTCACTTACAACGCTGATCAGATTATTGAGGCGCTGGAGCTGCCTTCAGGTGTGGTGCCGGTGGCCGTAGTGACGGTAGGGTGGCCGGCCGAAAATCCCGATCAACCTGACAGGCTGCCGCTGGAGGCTGTGGTACATCAGGAGAGGTACGGTGATTACACCTCTGACATGATCAATTATATCTACCGGGCAAAGGAGGCGCGTGCCGACTCACAGCAGTTCATTGCCGAAAACAACAAGAAGACTCTTGCGCAGGTCTATACCGATGTGCGTTACAAGAAGGCAGATAATGAGTACTTCTCACAAAAATACCTTGAGGTTATCCGCAGACAGGGATTCCTGGAGTAAACAATTGCTCCTCTAATCCCTGAATATCATTCCCTGTTCTGCGGCGATGACCTTCAGCTCTTCCACAATCGCCGGAACAAGCTTTATTCCGTTTTTCCTGTTGTGTTGTTCTGCCTCCCGCTCAGGGTCGCCGGGGATAAGCACCCTGTTCTCTCCCTTTGCAGGTGTGGCATTGCGGAAGGTCTTTATCCATTCATCCATGGCAGCCTTGAACTCGTCAGCCGGTCTGAAGGCGTCAATGCGCATGGCACCGAAAAAGTGCCCTGTCCCTTGTCCCACCTGCTTTTCCGGGACGGGCAGGTATGCCACGCTGGGGGGCACGAAAGGCCCGAAGTTGGCTCCGCTGAAGAGGGCACTGAAGATGTCTACTATAGCTGTCATGCAGTACCCTTTATAACTGCCGTGCTGGTGGTCACCGCCCAGAGTAAGCATACCGCCGCCCAGGCGAAGTATTCCGGGATCATTGGAAGGATTGCCTTCGGCATCCTGTACGAACCCATCTGGTACCTTTTCACCTTTCTTTTCTGCCACGGCCAGCTTGCCCCGGGCGATGGGTGTGGTGGCAAAGTCAGCCACAAAAGGCGGCTCGGTCAGGGATGGTACAGCCACTGCCAGGGGGTTGGTTCCGAGGTATCGGCTGACTGACCATGTAGGTACTACAAGAGGGTTTGCGTTGGTGACGCAGATGCCAACCATATCGTGTTCCAGGGCCATCATGGCATAATAGCCGGCTATCCCGAAGTGATTGGAATTACGTGTAGCTACCCAGCCTGTGCCGGTGGCAGCAGCCTTCTCAATAGCTACCTGCATTGACCTGATACCTGCTATCATCCCAAAGCACCTGTCGCCGTCAACCACAGCTGTTGAAGGCGTTTCGTGTACTATCTTAACTTCAGGCTTTACATTTATCCTGCCGGCTTTCCAGAGATCATAATAGTCTTTGATTCTCAGCATCCCGTGTGATGAATGCCCGCGCAACTCGGCTGCTATCAGTACAGAGGCGACAGCATCGGCATCACTGCGGCTGCATCCAATGTGCATGAAGAGGCCGGTGGTGAATTCATGGAGGTATCTGTGATCGTGCATAGGTTCTTTGTCTAAGGGTCTAAGGGTCTAAGGGTCTAAGGGTCTGAAGGTCTGAAGGTCTGAAGTCTGGAGCCCCGCGCCGCAGGGCTCCGTCTTGCGGTCCAGCAGTCTCAAGGTCCGATGTCTGAGGGTTTGAGCTATTGATTAGGTTAAAAGAATATAAACTTTTTCAAATGTGATTAAAACGCGAAAATTAAAAAAAATTAACAATAAAAACGTTTGTAGGTGCTACATTTGAAAATAAGATCCGTCTTTAGTTAAACCATTATCCTCTCTGAGTATCAAAGCTATGTCATGAAACCCACATATGCAGGTAAACAGAAACATTTATAAAAAAGGTTCTTCAACATATACGCCGTCCAGCAACATGCTCCTATGAAAATTGAAATACGGGGTCTTAATATGATCTACCCCAATGGCAATCACGCATTAAAAGATATAAACCTTGAGTTTGGCACAGGCATGTTCGGGCTTCTGGGCCCCAACGGAGCCGGGAAGTCCAGCCTGATGAAGATTATGGTTACTCTGATGAAGCCCACCTCCGGAGAGGTGCTGGTTGATGGTAATGATATCCAGAAATATCGCAAGAACCTCAGGAGCATGCTCGGTTATCTGCCTCAGGACTTTCGGTTTTTTACAGCATTGAAGACATGGGAATTCCTTGACTATTCAGGTTCGCTTGCCGGAATAAAAAACAGGAAGGAGAGACTCGCCGAGGTAAACAGGCTACTTGACCAGGTAGGGCTTCTGGAGGTGCGTGACAGGCAGGCCAACAGGCTCTCCGGAGGGATGAAGAGACGCCTCGGTATAGCCCAGGCTCTGATAGGAAACCCCAGGATAATAGTTGTGGATGAGCCAACCACCGGCCTCGATCCTGATGAGCGGATAAGATTCAGAAATATACTGTCACAGCTCAGCCGCAACGATGTCACAATAATATTATCCACCCATATTGTCGGAGATATATCGTCAACATGCCAGGGAATGGCCCTGCTCAACAAGGGCGAACTTGTCTTTTCGGGATCACCTGAGAACCTTGTAAAACATGCAGCCGGACATGTCTTTAAGCTTAACCTCAGTCAGTATGATTATGACCGGGTCAAGGAGAGCTATAATGTAATCTCAACAATACCGGTGGAGAAGGGCTGGGAGGTGCAGGTGGTGGCAGACAGTCCCCCGGAATTTCCGGCAGAGGAGGTGACACCTAATATCGAACATGCTTATGTCTATTTCATGGAACATAAGCTTCACACTGATATTATTGAATAAAATTATCCGTTATGGCATTCCTTCATAAGATCCGGACAGTGGCCATCAATGAGGCTAAGACTCTTAGAAGAAGCTGGTTTTTCAGACTCTTCTCCATAGGGGCTGTCCTGATATTATCAATCTTCAATCTGGGATTCTTTTCTCCGATAGGTGATGAACCATGGGTGCTTGTATCAATACCTTCCTCTGTGCCGCTGGTAAACCTGTACCTTTTGAATATAGCACAGTCAATAGTGGTTATATTCCTTGCCTCTGATTTTCTTAAGAGAGATAAAAAGGTTGATACCAATGAGGTTCTTTATACAAGGTCCCTCTCTAATCTGGAATATGTGATGGGCAAGACCTGGGGCATCATCAGGCTCTTCCTGGCGCTGAATATCCTGGTGCTTTGCATGGGCCTCATAGTGAATATTATCTCAAAAGATATGTCAGTTGACATTCTGTCATATCTCTGGTACATACTTTTGATCTCAGTGCCTACGCTCATTTTCAGCCTTGGTCTTGCCTTCATGATGATGTTACTCATCAGGAACCAGGCAATCACATTCCTCATACTGCTTGGTATGGCAGCCCTGAACATGTTCTGGGGATGGTACCGTTTCGGATCCTTTTTTGACTATATGGCCTTTGGGTTTCCATTGTTCAAATCAGAAATGATAGGTTTTGAAAACCTCAGCCTGATACTCAGTCAGAGACTCTTTTACTTTTTTCTGGGTCTTACCCTTGTGTTTGCCACCGTACTGTTATTCAGGCGTCTGCCACAATCGAAACCCCACACAACCCTGTCATGGTCACTAATGTTCCTATTTTTTGCAGGAGCCGTTATTTGCGGTTATAATACCATTGCATCATACAGAACTAACATTGTTGAAAAGGAACAAGTCATAACAACGAACAGGGAATTTGAGAACAGGGAGTTCGCCAGCCTCACAGATGCGCGCATAGACTTGAGTCATGAAGGTAGCTCCATCACGGCTAAAGCTAAACTTAAATTTACCAATGATAACAAGGAGACCCTCAACAGCCTACTCTTCTCACTGAATCCGCACCTTGAAGTGAGCGATGTATCTGCCGGCGTGGTCTCGCTCAGCTTCAGAAGGATTAACCATATAATAGAGGTCGAACCCTTAAGTCCTCTGGCCCCGGGAGAGAGTGACAGCCTGACAGTATCCTATTCAGGCGGTATAGGTGAGTCATTCTGTTATCCTGACTATACCGATGATCTTAATACATCGCCCTACAGGATTATGATGCTGAATATCAGGAAACGCCAGGCTTTCCTTACCGACAGTTATGTTCTGCTCACCCCTGAGACTCACTGGTACCCGGTACCGGCACTTAACTATTACCCATCCAATCCCGCTCGTATAAAAGTTGACTTTACAAACTTTACCCTGAGTGTGAAAAATGAAGAGGGAATCAGAGCAGTGGCACAGGGCAAAGGCAGAGATGAAAACGGGTACCGGCTCTTTACTCCGGAGTCGCCCCTCACCGGTCTTACACTGGCTATAGGTAACTACAGGTCAGACACGCTGACAGTTGACTCAATAAAATATATAAGCTACTATTTCCCGGGGCACGATTACTACAAGAAAGAGCTGGCTGAGCTCAGAGATACTCTGCCAGAGCTGATATCAGGTATAATGAAAGAGCTGGAGTCTGATTTCTCAACCAGATATCCCTTCACCACCCTGAGTCTGGTAGAGGTGCCGGTACAGTTCTATTCGTACCCGCGGATGAGCACCCAGACCAGGTCCGAGATGCAGCCATCAATGGTACTGCTGCCTGAGAAACTGTCAACACTCGAAGGTGCAGGCTTCAGAAAAGAGTTTGCCCGTCAGAAGAAAAGGATGGATAAAAACAGCCAGGTTATAACCGATAAAGAACTTCAGATAAGACTCTTCAATAGCTTTGTGAGAAATATCTTCATCAGCGGTGAGAATGTCAGGTTTGTCAACGGCCAGGTACTTAATGAACCATCCAGATACCGCCTGGGCCCCAGCTTCTATTTCTTTAAGAATAACTTCTATTCTGACACATATCCTGTTATAAATGCGGTTTTTGAATCTCATCTTCAGAAGGTAAACGTCCCCAGAACAGGAATGAGAGATTATCTGGCAGGATTACCAGATAATGACAAGGCGAATATCATCCTGAGAAATTCCAGCTTCAGGGATATGCTGGCAAAAAATCCGGGCAGTGATACGGTCTCTGCAATAGTGACCATGAAGGGAGACCATCTTTTCAACCTGATAAGATCAGGGGTGGGTATCGAAGAGTTCAACCTCTGGTTTAAGTATTATATTAATGAAAACAGATTCCGGCGTGTGGATATACTCAAACTTAATAATGATATAAAAGAGAAGTTCGGGTTTGAATTCTACTCATCACTTGACAACTGGTTCAACAGCAAGGAGCAGCCTGGATTTTTGTTCAGCGGCTTACAGGCTTCTGAGATTGTTGTTGGTGACCGCTTAAGGTACGTGGTGACATTTGTGGTTTCAAATCCTGAACCGGTAGCGGGTATTTTCAATATCGCATTCCGTACCGGCGGGCCTGGTGGTGGCCGCGGGAGGCAGGCGGGAGGTGCATTTCAGGGCAGGCCGGGAGGTATTGGTATTGACGGAATATCCATGCAGGGACGCGGAATGACAGCGGAAAATATCACCCGGATAGTAAATGTCGCACCGGCACAGGCAAAAAAGATATCGGTTATACTTGATGCTCAGCCAAGAGCCATGCTTATCAATACTCTCTTTTCAAAGAACATACCGGGAGAAATAACAATGCCCATTGGGGAAATTAATAAGCTTAAGACAAAGAGCACCTTTACTGAGGATGATGAGATACTGCCTTCTATTCCCCTGACTACCGAGCCCGGTGAACTTATTGTTGACAATGAAGATCCGGGATTTGATCCGGGAATTAGCCAGACTGACAGTCCTCTCAAGAGATTGCTGAGGATCCGGAATAAGAAGGAAGATGAATACCAGCAAGGATTCCAGGTATATGAATACTGGCAGCCTGTATTATCGTCAGCATACTACGGAAAGTATATCCTGTCAGCAGTAATCACCCGCGGAGGTGCCGGCGATAAATCAGTTATATGGTCAGTAAAAATTGATGACCCCGGGTATTATGATATCTACTGTTATATTGGCAAAGCAGGCAGGATGATGGCTCGCTCTCCGGGGCAAAGTGGTGGCGGCGGCGTATTTGAAGGACCCGGCGTTGACGGCTCCGGACCGGCAGGAGGTCCGCAACTGGAAAACCGGTATAAAGACATGCACTATAGGGTTTATCATGACGAAGGAGTAGACGAAATAACGGTCGATTTTCCTGGTGTAGACCCGGGTTGGAATAACCTTGGCAGGTATTACCTCTCTCCTGACAGCGCTAAAGTGGAACTCACAAATGAGTCGTCCGGCAGAGTGGTGATAGGTGATGCCATAAGATGGGTGAAAGTAAACTGACGATAATGAGATATATACACATGATACACCCATGCCTTCAAAATCTACCCCAGCTTCCGGGCTCATCGAAGCAAAATATTACAGTTAATAAATATCTAAATAACATGATTAAACTGGCATACACACGCAGCAGAACCCTGATTGTAATATTTTCCCTCCTGTTTTTTACCGTTATCCCGGTGAAAAGTCAGAACGGACTGCTCCTGGAGCAGGCCCTGGAAATAGCACAGGAAAGCTCTCCCACAATAATGAAGACAAGGCTCAGCCTGGTCAGAAGCCAGGAGAACCTCAATGCCCAGAAAGCGGCACTGAAGACAAGTTTCGCACTCTCTGTCAACCCGATAGGCTATAGTCACAACAGAGCATTCAATGAATTGATATCAAAATGGAACTCCACCCGCACCACTGAGAGCTACGGCCTCTTTACGGTGTCACAGCCCATTGCCCTTACTGATGCAAGAATATCGCTTGTGAACAGGTTCGGATACAAAGACTCATACAGTGAATATACTGACTACACAAACAAAGGGTTCAGCAATAACCTGTCACTGAACCTTGACCAGCCGATGTTCACCTATAACCGTACCAAGCTGCAGCTTAGTGAACTCACGCTGGCACTTGAAAATGCGCAGCTCAATTATGCAATACAGTACCTCTCTATGGAGAAGCAGGTGACAACAGCTTTCTACTATGTCTATCAGCAGCAGCAAAGTCTCGATATTGCATTGCAGGCATACCAGAATATGCAGAAGAGTTATGAGGTCTCTAAAAATAAGGTCGAAGCCGGTATCTCGGCACGTGAGGAGATGTTTCAGGCCGAACTGAACCTTGCAACAACAAAATCAGATTATGAAAACAAACAGGTAGCCCTGGAAAATGCCAGGGACGATTTCAAGCTGCTCATAGGGATGAGTCTTTATGACGATTTTATTGTTCTTCCAAACATCGCGGTAGACACCATCAGTGTGGATATTGCTTTTGCCACCAGCCAGGGTCTTGCCAACAGAATGGAATTGCGGCAGAGAGAGATAAACATTGAGAACTCACAGTTCGACCTTATTTCTACAAAGGCAATGAATGAGTTTAAGGGTAACCTGGGTCTCTCAATAGGAATATTTGGCGACAATGACAAATTTGTAAACGTTTATGATAACCCCACAGGCAACCAGAACGTCTCGGTGTCACTTGCAATCCCCCTTTGGGACTGGGGAGAGCGAAAATCCAGGATCAAGGCCACAGAAGCAACCATAGAGACAGCGAAAATCTCTCTCGATGAAGAAAAGAACAATATTATTCTTGCTATCCGAAAGGTTTACAGGAACCTGTTAAATCTGCGCAACCAGATAGAGATAGCACGACAGAATGTTATCAATGCCCAACTGACTTATGAGCTCAACCTTGAGAAATATAAAAACGGTGATCTTACAGGTATGGATCTGAATATATATCAGAATCAGCTCTCTGAGAAACAGCTTTCCTATACCAATTCACTTATCTCCTATAAGCTTGAGCTTCTTAACCTCAAGATTCAGACCCTTTATGACTTCGAAAACAACACTTCCGTTACCCCGGTCAAAGAGATCAGATAAACAGCCTAAAACCAACAAAATGAAAAAGAGTATAATTATTCTGGCCACTTCACTTATAGTATTTGCCGGTTGCAAAAACAAGGACCAGACGCTAACCGCCGATGTGGAAATTCCGGTCTCCGTAGTGGACCTAAAACTGAGACCTGTTGAGGAGTTCGTAAACACTACCGGTACGGCCTTTCCGAAGGGTGAGACAGAGGTAAAGGCAAAGATAACCGCCGCCTACTTTCTGGCAAACAATCCTCAGACAGGACGCAAATGGCAGATGGGTGACAGGGTGAAGGCCGGAGCGCTGATTGCCCGGCTTGAGGACGAGGAATATGTGAACTCTGTTAAGATGGAGACAAACAAGCTTAACATGGAGCTGATGGAGACGGAACTCAGGAAACAGGAGTCACTATATGAAAAGGGAGGTGTCACTCTCAAAGAGCTGAAAACCGCAGGCATAAACTTTGAAAATGCCAAGACTACCGTTGTCAACTCCAAACTGCAGCTGGAAAAGACGAGGATAACTGCTCCCATAGACGGGGTGATAGTAACGTTGCCTTATTATACTCAGGGTACGCAGGTGGAGACAGGTGCGACTGTGGTCAAGATAATGGACTACCGGACAATGTATATGGATGTACAGCTTCCTGAAAAATATATCACAGTGATAAAACCGGGTCAGGTAGCCAGACTAACCAACTACACCCTTCCCCATGACACCATCATAGGTCACATCGCTCAGCTGTCGCCTGCAATAAATGCTGATACCCGTACATTTATGGGGACTATCACTATTGATAACCCCGATTATATACTTCGTCCCGGCATGTTTGTCAAGGCAGACATTGTAACAAGCCGCAAAGACTCGGTGATAGTAATACCCAAGAATATCATCCTCTCACGCCAGAGGGGAAAAACAGTATTCGTTGTTGAGCGCGGCATGGCTGCCGAGAGAATCATTCAGACAGGCATAGAAAACCTTACAGATGTTGAGGTCACCAGGGGCCTGGCGAAGGATGAGCGTATCGTCACAAGCGGCTTTGAGACCCTCAGCAACAAGTCAAAAGTGAAAATTGTCAAATAACCGACATGAATTCTATAGCTCGTTTTGCTGTCAGATACCCCGTCACGGTCTCAATGTTCGTGCTGGGCATTGTGCTCATGGGTTTCATCTCGCTGGGCAAGCTAGGAACAGATCTCTTTCCTGATCTTAACAACCCGAAGATATATATCGAGCTGAAGGCCGGAGAAAAGCCACCGGAGGATATCGAGAATAACTATGTTGATAAGATTGAATCGCTGGCCATGCGGCAGAGTGATGTTGTGCAGGTCTCTTCAGTCTCTAAGACAGGCACCGCCGTAATAACAGTTGAGTACACCTGGAACAAGGATATGGACGAAGCCTTCCTTGACCTGCAAAAGGAACTGAACTCGTTCAGCCAGAACTCTGACATTGACGACTTTACTATATCTCAGTATGACCCTAATGCGTCACCTGTGATGGTAGTAGGCCTTAAAAATGACCGCATTTCCAACATGGAGGAGCTGAGGAAGGTGGCTGAGAACTATATCCGCAATGAACTTGTAAGGATTGAGGGAGTGGCTGACATACGACTTACAGGCATCGAAGAGAGTGAGGTATTGATAGAGACAAGCAAATACCTTCTGGAGTCGTTCGGACTAACCTCAGACGGCATAGCCGCCGTCATAAGCAATTATAACAGGAATGTTTCAGGCGGCTCTATTGTGGATATGGGAACAAGGTATGTGGTAAAGGGCGTCAGCGTTCTGGAGGATATAGGAGACCTTGAAAACATTATTGTCGGCTACAAACAGTCATCATCCGAAAACACACAGACCCTGCAGGGCTCGCAAACATCAGCCTCATCAAGGGTGCCGGTATACCTTAAAGACGTTGCAGATATAAGATTTGCCAACAAAGACCCGGAAAATATTGTCACAATAAACGGGGAGAGATGTATAGGCCTGTCAATATATAAGGAGCCGAAGTTTAATACCGTCGATGCTGTCAAGAGTCTTGACAAGGCTATAGCAGACCTTGAAAAAGCTTTGCCAGGCTATGAGTTTATAAAGGTGATGGATCAGGGCACCTATATTGACAATGCCATCGGCGAGGTTAAAAATACACTGATACTCGGCGTTCTGCTCGCTGTATTTGTTCTCTATATCTTTCTCAGACGTATAGGTACAACCCTTGTGATAAGTGTGGCAATACCAGTTTCTATAATTGCCACCTTCAACCTGATGTATTTTAGCCATCTCACTCTCAACATCATGACTCTTGGCGGCCTGGCCCTGGGTGCCGGTATGCTGGTTGACAATGCAATTGTTGTACTCGAAAATATTACACGGTACCGTGAAGAAGGTCATTCACTTATAGATGCGGTTATAAAAGGCACCGGCCAGGTTGGCAGTGCAATAGTGGCCTCAACAGTAACCACTATTGTGGTCTTCCTTCCCATCGTCTACCTCCACGGTGCCTCCGGTGAGATGTTTAAAGACCAGGCATGGACTGTGGCCTTCTCACTTATCTCTTCACTGGCGGTGGCTATGATTGTTATACCCATGCTCGTTTCAGTCTTCTTTTCAGAAAAGAAAAAGCGAGCAAACATCAGCTCACCGCTCTCTTTCAGATGGTATTCAAAGCTGCTTGGTAACATTATTGACAGAAGGCTTCTTGTGATACTTCTGTCAGTGGTATTACTTGCCGGATCTGCATTACTGATACCGCATCTCGGCAGTGAGTTCATGCCCAAATCCGAATCGGCTGAATTTACACTTTCCATTAAGCTGCCCGAGGGAACGAGCCTTGAAAGAACTTTCAGCACAGCACAAAAGACTGAAGGAATAATACGGGAGCTGCTGGGCGACAAGCTTGAGATGGTATATCTCCAGGCAGGGGAAGATAATACCTCATCACTGGGACAGACCTCTTCCCTGCAGGGAGATAACAGCGCTTCACTTAAGATCCATCTTAATGAAAAATATGCCTCCAGGACCGAGGAGTCAATCGCCGTGATAGGCAATTACCTGAAGAGCATTCCCGGCATGGAGGTGACATTTTCAAGGGAGGAGACAGCCCTGCAGTCTACACTGGGAACATCAGAATCGGCTTTCTCACTCGAGATATCAGGGAAAGACTTTGATGAGCTTGAGAGGCTGCTGCATGAGGCGAAGAGTCTGCTGGAGCCTAACACCGGCCTGCTGAACCTCACCACCTCACTCGATGAGGGCACCCCGGAGGTTGAGATAGCAATAGACCGCTTTAAGACAAGCTATTACAGTGTCACCGTTGAGAGTATTATCAGCCAGATAAGGGGCTATCTCCAGGGTGCCTCTGCAGGCAGCTTTGACAAAGACGGAGAGATGAAAGACATTATAATCAGGCTGGAAGATATCTCAATCAGTCAGCTCAATGATCTGATGATAACTGCCGGTTCTGTAAAGGTACCCCTGAGTGAACTTGCTGTAGTAAAAAGGGTGGTTAGCCCCAGGGAAGTGACAAGAAGAAATCAGTCGCGCACCTGTTACCTCTACGCCAATGTAACTCCTGATATCCCCTTTGACAAGGTGATAAAAGAAGCTCGTACCTCACTCCAGCCTCTGACAATGCCTTCAGATTATAAAGTTACGTTTACCGGCGAGGAGCTCAAAAGGAAAGAGTCAATGTCAAATCTTTCATTTGCCCTGCTTCTTTCGCTGGTACTTGTCTTTATGGTCCTCGCTGCCCAGTTCGAGTCGCTGGTGCAACCCTTCATCATCATGCTCACCATTCCTCTGGCAGGTGTGGGTACAATACTCACCTTCTTCCTGTTTGGCAAGCCACTCAATATGATGGCTTATATAGGCATAATCATGCTGGGCGGTATAGCGGTAAACAATGCTATCATTTTAATTGACCGTATCAACCAGCTCAGGGTAGAAGGCATACCAAAAAGAGATGCCATCATCACTGCAGGCAGCCAGAGGATAAGGCCTATCCTGATGACCAGCCTGACAACCATACTTGCTCTGTTACCGCTGACAATAGGTCTCGGTGAGAGTGCTTCACTGAGGGCACCAATGGCCATGGCTGTTATAGGGGGCCTCATCACTTCCACCCTCCTGACCCTGGTGGTGATACCGTGCGTCTACTGGGTCATTGACTCATTCAGCATGTTTCTGACTGGCCGACGGAAAGCATCTACCGATCCTCAACAGCAACTATAAGAAGCGCAATGAACTTCATTTTAAAAAGAAGGATCCTCATCAGCATGCTTTTTATCGGGCTGACAATGCTCGGCTATATATCATACAAGAAGCTGGCAGTGGAGCTGATACCAAATGCTCAGCTGCCTACACTGATAGTGCAGGTGGGATCGGCGCTTGAGATGGACCCGTCATATATTGAGACACAGGCGGTGGTGCCGCTTGAGGGAGCCATCGGCACCCTTGAGGGTATAGAGAAAATAGAATCAAATATTTCCTCACGCAGTGGTACTATCATGGTCTATTATAATCAGAAGGCCAATCTGAAATATGCCGGACTGAAGCTGCAGGAGAGAGTTGATGCTGTCAAAACCTCCATCCCACAGGAGTTCATTATCAACGTAATAAAAGTTGACCTGCAGCAGCTGACCAACCAGTTCATGTCATTGCAGGTGCGAGGCGAGGGGGGTGTTGACAGAATCAGAAATATTGCAGACCGTGACATAAAGCCGAAGTTTGAGAATATTGACGGCATTGCCGGGGTGCAGATTTACGGAGGTCAGGAGAACTCCATCGAGATCAGGCTCAATGAGAAGGCCTGCAAAGCTCTGGGCGTGACTATGAACCAGGTAAGATCTCTCCTCAATAATAACGGCGGTGAGAAGACCTTTGCAGGTAAAGTAGTTGACGGCAACAGCAGGATATCAGTCAATGTTACATCAGATTATACTGACGTAACGGATATCGGCAATATCATTGTGAAAAAAGAGGGACCGGTACTGCTCCGCGATATTGCAGAGATATTCTATGGCGTCAAGGAGGAGACCTCATACAGCAGGGTGAATGGGATGGATGCGGTGACAATGAATCTGGTGAATGACAACCAGTCAAACCTGATAAAGCTATCACACTCTGCCATAGACCAGGTAGCAGAACTGAACAGAGAGCTTGCATCTCTCGGCGTTGAGATAGTTGTACAGAACAACACCGCCGAGACCATGGAGAAGAATATTAACCAGATCATTAGCCTCGCTGTCACAGGAGGCCTTCTGGCAGTACTCATCCTCTGGTTTTTTCTCAGGAACATACGACTCGTAACAATCATTGCGGTATCTATCCCTATCTCAGTCTATGCCGCTTTCAACTTTTTCTACGGTTTCAATATCTCCATCAACAGCCTCACTCTTGTGGGAGTGGCACTGGCTGTGGGCATGCTTGTTGATAACTCTGTGGTGGTGCTGGAGAATATCTACCGTCTTGCGGGCGCCGGGAAGGACCCGGAGACAGCAGTAAAACAGGGAACCAAAGAGGTCTGGAGGGCAATATTGGCATCAACGCTGACAACAGTAGTTGTCTTCTTTCCCTTCATCTTCTCGGCCAACTTCCTCATTAAGATAATAGGAAAAAACATAGGCGTTTCTATTGTCTCAACGTTGATGGTCTCCCTTGCTGTGGCCCTCCTCTTCATTCCTATGGCCACTTTCTTCCTTCTTTCGCACACCTCAGGAAAGAAGTCAGAGATATTTAAAAAACTTTCTATACATGACAGGCTGATACAGGCATATTATCTTGTATTGAAAGCCAGCATGAGGAATCCGGCTGGAACCATCATTGGCACACTGGTGGTATTTTTTGTAGCACTGTTGATAAGCCTGACCCTCAGTCTCAGCAGCGGCCAGGAGATAGATACACCCAGCTTCCGCATGAGTGTGACAATGCCTTCAGGCTCCACCCTTGATAAGACTGACGCTGTGGTGGCTGAGATAGAATCACAGCTTTCATCCCTGCCTGAGAAAGAGGATATCATCAGCCGTATCGAAGAAGAAAAAGCTACTATCACTGTTAACCTTCCCAAAGACTGGGATAAAAAAAGTAAGAGGAGCCTGCCTGAGATCAAGGGTGACATATTGCGAAAAGCAAAGTCCTCAGATGTAGCCGAAATAACCATGGATGAAATCTCAACCTCCGGAGGTTTTACGGGAGCTGCCGTCGGCGGAGGAACTATGAATCCCGGGGCGGACTTCATGAATCTTCTAGGCATAGGAGCTGAAAGTGAGAGTGTCATCATCAGAGGTGAGAACTTCACCCAGATGAAAAACCTTGCCGATGATATCAGGACCTACCTTGATGAGCTTGAGTCAATAAGCAACACGGGCATAAATGTACAGGATAACAAGCCGGAGGTACAACTCCATTTCGATATGGATTATATCGGCAGGAACAATTTTACCCTTGCCAACCTGACAGCTGCCCTTGGCACCTTCGGATCAGAATACGCATCAGGGGCCACCTTCAGGCAAGGATCGGAGAGCTATGACATCATCATCAAATATGCTGTTACAGATACTGCAGCGGTAGTTGCTGCTGACAAAACCATTGATGATCTTAAACGTCTTGAGGTTACCAATAACGCAGGGGCAGTAATGGAGATGGATGAGCTTGCCGGAATCATATTTGCATACGGACTGGGAAATATTCACCGTGAGAATCAGGAAAAAAGGGTAACGCTGACATATAGCTTCAATGAAGAGATACAAAACTCTAAAGAGCTCCTGGAGGGTGCCAGGCAGGAGATAGAATCTATTGTTGCCAGCCTGAATATCAGCCCCGGCATTGCTGTGGAGGTAATCCATGAAGAGGATCAGCTCAAAGAATTTTATCTCCTTATAGGCATAGCCTTCCTTCTTATTTATATGATCCTGGCAGCTGTGTTCGAGTCGTTAGTTATCCCATTCGTTTTACTCTTCAGCATCCCGCTTGCAGCCCTGGGGTCTCTTGCGGCACTTATCCTCACCGGAAACTCACTGCTCAATGCCAGTACGCTCACAGGTTTTCTTATCCTGCTGGGAATAGTAGTCAATAACGGCATCATCCTGATAGACTATGCAAACATACTGCGCAAACGGGGTAACAGGAGATCACGTGCCCTGATGACAGCCGGTGTGGCCAGGATAAGACCCATACTCATCACGGCCGTCACCACCGTGATTGCCATGCTGCCCCTCGCAATGGGAAAGGCTGAATATGTATCAGTAATAGGTGCCTCATTTGCAGTGACCGTCATCGGAGGACTCTCACTGAGCACCCTCCTGACACTGATATTCATTCCTACATTTTATTCAGGTCTGGAGAATGCACTTGAGTGGTTCAAATCATTGGATCTGAAGGTAAAGGTAGTACAGCTGGTTGTTTTTGCATTGGCTATATTCTTAATATACACCAGGGTAGATAAATTCCTATGGCAGCTTATTACATCACTGCTCTCACTGATACTTGTTCCTGCAAGCACATGGTTCCTGATGAACAGTCTCAGAAAAGCACGTGTGACGGTCATCCCTCCTGATGAAAATATCAATATCCGTATCCAGAGTCTGGTGAAGATCTATGACAGGGAGAGCAGGTGGGCACGGGAATGGAAAGCAGGAGCCAGGATAAGAGAGAGGCTTGGCTTGCAGAATCAGTACAGGTCGTGGGCCGACATGGGACACCTGGCATGGCAGATACCTCTACTGGCCTCCCTTGTCTGGTTTACATATTTCTACCTGGCAAACGGATTCTGGGTCTTCGTCTTCAGCATCTTATCATGGTTTTTTCTCTTATCTATCTGGAACTCCTTCAGGGCACTGCTGGGCAATATGGCCTCGAAAAATGAGAGTAGCCGACTCAAAAAAATCTCATCCATTGGTGATATTACTGTACTCTGGATGGTGCCGCTGCTCAACCTGCTATTTTTCCAGTTAAGATGGGATAACCTGGCCGTGGTACTCATCCTCGGGCTGCTATGGTTTGCGGGGCTCTATATCTACAAGACAGGAGAGAAGCTCTCTGAGGGAAACATTGATATCTACAGGCTCGAAGGCCGGTTCAAGGGGTTCCGGAAGACATTATACAGAATTGTTGCTGCCGTACCGTTGATAGGCAGTAAGAAAAAGCCCTTCAAGGCTCTCAGCTGTGTCTCCATGAATATCGGGAACGGCATGTTTGGCCTCCTGGGGCCCAACGGTGCCGGTAAGACAACACTTATGAGAATCATCTGCGGCATCCTTGAACAGAGCTACGGCAAGGTGTGGATCAACGGCATGGATACGCAGGAGAAGAGGGAGGAGCTACAGGGTCTTATCGGTTATCTGCCGCAGGAGTTCGGGAGCTATGAGAACATGACAGCCCATGAATACCTGCATTACCAGGCAATACTTAAAAACATTGTTGATGCACGGCTCCGTGAGGAGAGAGTCACCTATGTTCTTAAGTCCGTCCACATGGAAGAGAGGAGACATGAAAAGATAGGCTCATACTCAGGAGGCATGAAACAGAGAATAGGTATAGCTCAGATATTGCTGCACCTGCCAAGGATACTGGTGGTTGACGAACCTACGGCAGGGCTCGATCCCAGGGAGAGGATCAGGTTCAGGAACCTGCTCGTGGAGTTCAGCCGTGAGAGGATTGTCATTTTCTCAACACATATTATAGAGGATATCTCAAGCTCATGCAATAAGGTGGCAGTACTCAACAAGGGAAAACTGAAATACCTCGGCAAACCAATAGATATGACCAGGGAAGCAGAAGGACATGTATGGCAGTTCAACATACCGGCAGAGGAGTTTAATGACTTTGTAAGCAAAAACCTCGTGGTGCATCATATGTCCGAGGGTGCCAATGTAAGGGTACGAGTAATCTCCGAAAGCAAACCTTGGGATGGAGCCATACCGGCAGCACCCAACCTGGAGGATGCATATCTGTGGCTCCTGAGAAAAAGGGAAGACAACACGTTGAATCCTGCGAGCGCATTCCCCGTAGCTTGCTGCGGGGTTAGCGAGCACAAAAGTAATTATAGTAAAAGGATCGAAGATTCCTCGCAGGTTGCTGCGAGGAGCTTCAATCATCCGGGAAAATCATAATGACATGAAATCAGGCACCTTATATAATTATGCTACGCTGATACAGAAGATGATATTCTATAACCTGAAGATCATCTTTGCCAGCAGGTTTCTATGGTTCCTGGCAGGCTCAACCCTCTTTTACATAGGTCTGTCAGTCATCTACGTTTTCAACCAGGATATCTCACGCATGGAGGATCTATATGGAGTATTCATCTTCTCCGGTCTGCTCCTTGTCTTTTACCCTTCGGTATTTGGCATACAGAACGACCAGGATAGCAGAACCATAGAGATACTCTTCGGGATACCTGACTACAGGTATAAGGTTTGGCTAGTGCGGATCATCCTGATCTTTCTGATAACCTTTTTGATACTGCTTCTCTTTGCCTTTCTGTCGTCAGTGTTGATAATAAAGTTTCAGGTCTTCAGTATGGCAGCACAGGTGATGATGCCGGTGCTCTTTCTGGGCATGATGGCCTTTATGCTTTCCACACTGATACGCAACGGCAACGGCACCGCCGTGGTGATGATCATCATAGGCATATTTTTACTTATACTTCAGGATCCGATGAGGAAGAGTCAGTGGAATGTCTTCCTCAACCCGTTTGATCCTGCGTACGATGTGAGTGAAACAACCTGGGCTATAATTGCACTAAAAAACCGCATTGTGCTGATAGCAGGCACGGTACTGTTTCTTCTGTTTGCACTCTTCAACCTTCAGAGGAGAGAGAAGTTCATGTAGGCTTGTCGCTTCGCTCCGTCTTAGGGTCTGAAGGTCTCAAGGTCTGAAGGTCTCAAGGTCTGTCGCTTCGCTCCGTCTTAGGGTCTGAAGGTCTCAAGGTCTGAAGGTCTCAAGGTCTGTCGCTTCGCTCCGACTTAGGGTCTGAAGGTCTGATGTCTGAAGGTCTGGAGGTCTCAAGGTCTGTCGCTTCGCTCCGTCTTGCAGTCTTCAGTCACTGCCGACTGCCGACTGCCGACTGCCGACTGCTGACTGCCGACCGCTGACTGCTGACTGCTGACTGCTGACCGCTGACTACTACCTGCTCCATGCCCCCTGACCCATGCTATCTATTTCCCCGCACAGGGTAGGGTGGACGTACCGGTTCTTTCGGCGGATTCTTCTTCAGCTCATTCAGTGCCACCTCAATGGCCTTCTCAAGCTGGGGATCCTTACCGTTGATGACATCTGCCGGCCACTGTTCAACTTCAATATCAGGTGGCACACCCACATTCTCAACAATGAATCCCTCTTCAGTCCAGATTGCCAGGTTTGGTGCTGTCACGCTGCCGCCATCCATCAGCTCCGGGAAGCCGAGTGTTCCTACCAGACCGCCCCAGGTGCGCTTGCCTACAAGCGTTCCCACCTTGAACTTCCTGAACATCCACGGCAGCATGTCACCGCCTGACCCGGCTGTCTCGTCAATTATCATCACTTTGGGCCCCTGTATTGATGCACTGGGGGTCTTCAGGTCATTACCGTAGCGCATGTTCCAGTATGACTGCAATGGCTTCTGAAGCAGGTCAATGTAGTAGTCTGCTATCATTCCGCCGCCGTTGAATCTCTCGTCAATAATTATTGCCTTTCTGTTTGCCTGTGGGAAGAAATACCTTTTAAAATACTCAAACCCGGCGTTGGATGTGTTTGGTACATAGACATATGCCACCTGACCGCCGGTTGCCTCCGTCACCTTCCGAAGGTTACCCTCCACCCAGTCGCGGTTCCTCAGACTGCTCTCGCTGGCAATGGGAACAACCTTAATAACACGTGAGTCTTTGTACCCTGGATTTGTCCCTATTGTCAGCTCAATAATCTTGCCGTCGGTATTCTCCAGGAAGCTGTAAATATTCTTATCAGCTGTTACATCTTTTCCATCAATGGCGAGGATATATTCTCCTTCCCTGACGTTCAGTCCGGGCTCTGTCAGCGGTGACCGCAGGTCAGGACTCCAGTTGAGGCCGCCATAGATCTTTTTCAGCCTGTATCTGTTGTTCTCAATGCTGAAGTCAGCGCCGAGCAGTCCTCCCCCGACCCTCTGTGGTGTGTTCAGCCTCTCGCCGCCACCAACCCTGTGATGCCCCACGCCAAGCTCGCTGCACATCCACTGTATCACCTTGTTAAGGTCACTTCTGCATGCAAGGTCAGGCAGAAACTGAGAATATTTCTCCTTCATCGCCACCCAGTCGGCACCGTGCATTCCCGGATCATAGAAATAGTCACGGTTGATCATCCATGCCTCGTTGAATATCTCGGGCCACTCTGCTGCCGGTTCTATCTTAACAGTTAATTCACCTGTATTCAGTATACCCTTGCCTGGTTCCGGCTTCTTTCCGGCTGCAGTGATACCCGTTATCTGCCCTTTGGAATACAACATCTTTTTCCTGTCAGCAGAAACAATATAGTTATCAAGTTCCATCACCTCCTCATCTTTCCTCTCCTTGACCGTGTACTTATGAAGTGATGATGCGCCGCGCCCCTGTGGCCTGACTATGTAGAGTATCTCTCCTGTTCCGGCAACTCCAAGCAATTCGTAGTTACCTGCGGCGACGGGTACGTTCACTATCCTCTCCTGCAGCCCGTCAGTCTCTATCTTCAACAGCTTGCTCTTATCAGCCGGTGCAGCAGCTTTCGCGGTGCCTTTCTTACTGCTCTTATCCGGGGTGACTGTTGCAGTCTTATCAGCTTCTGCTCAATACCTTTTTCCTCATCGCTCTCTTTGGCGAAGGGCGAGAGAATATCCTTCCTCAGTGTAACAAGGTAGATGGCGTTTGTCATCCTCGAATCCATGTTGGAAAGGTCGAACCAGTTAATGACCGGACCGGCATCGGTGGAGGCGAAGAAGTAGATATATTCACCGTTAGGATCAAAGACCGGTTCTGAGGCATCACTAAGTCCGTCAGTTACAGGGAATGATTTCTGTTGTTCAACTGAGTAGAGGTACACAACCTTGAAAAATGTCGAAGTCATTTTTGTATAGACAATCCATTTTGAGTCTGATGACCAGTCGCCGAACATGTTCCTGTAGACATCGGGGGAGTATAGCTCGTCTGCATCTATCTTACTAATAGTTGCGGAGGGTACATCAAGCAGGTAAAGATTCCTGCCGTTATCCGTGAAGCTTATTTTTTTGCTGTCAGGTGACCATTTGGGGAAAGAATAGAATCCTGTACCGGTGAGTTTGAATACCTTTGGTTCCCCCTTGCCATCCTGCGGTTTCAGATTGAGGGTGTATTCTCCTGATGCGTCTGAAAAATAAGCTATTGTCTTTCCGTCAGGTGACCAGGCCGGGAATCTCTCATGTGCCCCCGGTGTCTGGGTAATGTTTCTCTGATCTCCCTTCTCTGCCGGGAGGGTGATGATCTCACCCCTGAATCCAAAAACAGCTCGTGAGCCTGTGGGTGAAATGTCAGCGCTGCGTATATAACTGGCACCTTTAACATACCTCGGGCGCAGCTCAAGAAGGTCAGCAGAAATGGGTACGGTTAGTTTTTTTGTTGTCCCGTTTGCTATATCAAGGGTGTGCAGATAGCCTGCCTGTTCAAGCACAATCATCTTGCCGATGCCGGAGGCATTAAGCACTGGAAAATCGCTGAAGTGTGTAATCTGCTTTACTGCGCCGCCCTTAATGCTGTAAGAGAAGAGGTTGAACTCACCATTTCTGTCACTAAGGAAGTATACCATGTCATCAGCCCAGATAGGTCCGGTATCATTGCATCCACCTTCTGGCTGAGGTATCTTTATCACTGAATGGTCAGAAAAGGCGTATAGCCAGATAGTAGAAATGGTACCACCGCGGTAGTTTTTCCATTGAGCATGAGCTGGCGACAGAGGTGTGTATGCCATCATGCTGCCATCAGGGGAGTAGGCTGCATAAAAGGCGTTAGGGATCTCCAGTTTTTCAGGGAAACCGCCATTAATGCCAACCGTATAGAGCTGATTGTACCTTGTGGTGAATGATGATCGCTGTGAGATGAATAGAACTTTTTTACCATCAGGTGTAAATCCTCTCACAAGATCACTGCCCGGATGCCAGGTGAGGCGCACCGGAACTCCACCTTCCACAGGTATGATGAAGACGTCAATGTTGCCATCGTACTGAGCACTGAATGCTATCAGCTTCCCATCCGGAGAGAAGCATGGCTCAGCTTCTATTCCTTCGTCAACGGTAAGTCGTTTAGGGTTCGTTCCGTCTGCGTTCATAACCCACAGGTCTTCAGCATATATGAATGCTATGTGCGATTGGCTGACAGCCGGCTGTGTCAGCATTCTGGTGTCTGATGTGTTGATGCCGTGAAGGTTTTGTGCTGCAATGATTAGCAGCACGGTGGCCAGTACTGAGAATAAAAGCTTTCTTTTCATCCGTGTATAATTTATTTTTTAATAATCAGATGGAACCACACATGATTGAAGATGAATTACTTTCATGCTTGTCTGAGGTTATGGTCAATCCTGTGGTATTCATCTTATAATAATTCATTCATTATTTGGATAACTTGCCCTCCCAGGCGGGAGAACCTCCATGTAACAGATTTTGTTGTTGTTTTGTTTATGCATGCCAATGAATGGCACTTTCATTGCTATTTTGGATTTCTTACAACATTGGTTGCATTTGCCTGCGCCGTTGGCGTGATGACCAGGTCATTTATACATACATGACCCGGAAGGCCGGCACAATAATAGACCACATCCGCAATATCTTCGCCACGGAGAGTCTCCAGGCCTGAATATACTGCAGATGCCTTTTCACTGTCTCCCTTGAAGCGCACCAGTGAGAATTCCGTCTCCACCAATCCGGGTGCTATGTTAGTGACTTTGATCCCATGTTTCAGCAGGTCTATCCTCATGGCCTTTGACAGAGCATCAACGGCATGTTTTGAGGCACAATAGACTGAACCGTTCTCATATACTTCCTTGCCGGCTATGGATGCGATGTTGAAGATGTGTCCTGAACCTCTTGAAACCATTCCCGGTGCAATCGCCCTGGTGACATAGAGCAGACCCTTTACGTTGGTATCTATCATACGATCCCAGTCGTCAGTGTCGGCCTTGTCAATATGACCAAGACCTACTGCCAGTCCTGCGTTGTTTATCAGGATATCAACCTTTGGCCAGGTGACTGGAAGGTTGCCCAGGTGTTTTTCAACATCACTCTTCACCCTCACGTCAAAACAGAGGGGTAGCACTTCAACACCAAAATTCTCTCTGAGATGTTCTGCAAGCTGGTCTAGTCTATCTTTTCTCCTCCCGGTGATGATCAGTCTGTCCGATGCTTCTGCAAATTTCATGGCTATGGCTTCACCAATGCCTGATGTAGCCCCTGTGATCAGTATTGTCCTCTTCATCTGTATGTAAGTTTTTAAGTAGTCATCTGGTTTATCCCGCTCAGGCAGGCTTAACTACATCTGGCAGATTTTTTTACTATTATGCCTTAGATGCTGCTATCTGGAGAATTTATCAATATACAATTTTTTTTAATTATTTGATCCGTCAGCTGGCGGACATGTTGATAAATTTATTCATAAGTATTTGTAATATATGAAACATGTTAGTTTCATATGATGATTGCAATAGGTGGGTAAATATAATTTTTTTTAAGGGTACATTTGTCACGGAATTGAAAAATGATGCTTGAAGAGAGTCGCATAAAAGGAGCCTCCAGACAACAGGTCGAACTGATGTTCGATTCAATATCGAGGCATTATGACAGGCTCAACCATCTTCTTTCACTGGGCACTGACAGGCGCTGGCGCAGGAGGTCTGTTAACCTGATACGTGACAACATCAGGCCTGAAAGAATTCTTGATGTGGCTACCGGTACGGGTGATATGGCCATTGAGGCACTTAAGCTGGGGCAGGTGAAGGTGACAGGTATTGATATAAGTGAGAAGATGCTTGAGGTGGGCCGGAAGAAAATTGTGAAGAGAGATTATGGCGACAGTATTGAATTGGTAAGAGGTGATGTGTCAGCCATGATATT
>CAYQNT010000015.1:19912-36217 GCA_964418865.1 uncultured Rikenella sp. | reverse complement strand
GTTGCTGTTGACTTCAGCTTTTAGTTTTATCATGCCATTAGCCTTATGCTTTATCGCTTCCATTGCATTGTTTATAAGATTGATAAGCACCTGAGAAATTTGTTTTTCATCAGCTACTATTTCCATCTCATTAGGGTTAATTTCAAAATCGACAAGGAGACCAGTCATTTCCCGGGAGTTTACGAGTGTAACCATACTTTCAAAGAGATGCCTGACCATAAACGGCTTCTTCTCTGGTTGAGGCAGACGTGTTAGTTGTCGGTATGACTCCACAAAATTGATCAGTCCGTTTCCTCTTTCATTAATTACTTCCAGTCCTTTTATGGTATTTGAAACAACTTTCTCGGAGGGTGCCTTGCCTTCCAGCTTATCATAGTACCCGAGCAGTGATCGTGATAATGAAGTGATGGGTGCAATGCTGTTCATAATTTCATGAGTCAGAACGCGGATTAACTTCATCCACGAT
This sequence comes from uncultured Rikenella sp., assembly GCA_964418865.1. GTDB lineage: Bacteria > Bacteroidota > Bacteroidia > Bacteroidales > VadinHA17 > SR-FBR-E99. The sequence continues at coordinate 35,751 of CAYQNT010000015.1, read as the reverse complement.
TCCAGCTCTTTCGCCTCTAATTCGTTCTTAATGTCGTAAACGGCCACCAGTTGTAGATTTTCACGGGATGTTTTAAAAAGAGTGGATTTCAGAGAAAGCTGAACAGCTCCCTCTTTGCCGACAAAACTAACGAGATTGCGCTCCCCGGGCTGCAGGGTTTTCAGCGCTGAATAGAGTTTTTTGTCTACGCGTGAAAGCTGTTGTATATGAGTCAGATGTTCAAGCCCAAATAGTTTCTGAGCAGCCGAATTAGCCAGAAAAATTGAGCCACTGTCATTAAAAGTGATTATTCCGATGGAGAGGTGTTCAAGGATTGTTTTATAATAGCGCTCCTGCTCCTGAAGTTCACTTTTAATGGCTTTGAGCTTTTCGTTAACCCCATTCATGCTTTTGTTTAATTCCCTGACGGATTTAATGCTCCCTTTACCAGGAAATACTAATGTAAGATCTTCATTTTGAATAGCTTCGAAAAAGTAAGATAACTGGCGGTTGGTTTTGTTCAGAAACGCTACCAGGTTGCCGGTAAGGATAATGATGGACAGTAACAGGAGTATGGAGATCGCTAGCCAGCCCTTTTCGAAAACAGACCAGCCCATAAAAAGGGCCAGAACCACAATTATAAGCACCCGAAACCATAGTTGAGAGTAGAGATCTTTGCTGATCATAGTCCGTACTTTTTAATCTTGTTGTATAACGTTTGCCGGGTAACCCCAAGCTGTTCTGCAGCAGAGCTCAGGTTGCCCATATTACTATCTATAGCCTCTGCAATCAGCTGTTTTTCCATCTCTGCAATGGTAAACTGTTCGCCTGCCTGGGGGTTTGTCGGGCGGAGGAAGAAATCTTCGGGCTTCAGGACCGATGAATCACTTAGGATCACAGCTTTTTCAATAGTGTGCTGTAATTCGCGAATATTTCCCGGCCAGCCATATTTTTTAAGCTTCTCCTGCGCAAAATGATTGATTTTTAATCCTTGTTTCTCATATCTGGAACAATACTTTTTCAAAAAGAAATCTGACAAAACTATAATATCGTCATTCCGGTCTCTAAGCGGAGGCACCTCAATCTGAATGGTGTTGATCCGGTATAACAGATCTTCACGAAACAGTCCTTCTGCCACCATTTTCGGTAAATTTTTGTTGGTGGCGCAAATCAGACGTACATCAACTTCAACGGGGTGATCTGAACCCAGACGCATGAATTCACGATTTTCTATGGCCGCCAGTAGCTTAGCCTGCAGGTTAAAGGAGAGATTGCCAATTTCATCCAGAAATAGTGTTCCCTTATTGGCTGTCTCGAACTTCCCTGCGCGGTTTTCACGGGCATCGGTAAATGCGCCTTTCATATGGCCAAATAACTCACTCTCAAAAAGCGATTCACTCACAGCCCCCATGTCAACAGTGACCATCATCTCGTGGCTTCGTTTTGATAACCGGTGTACTTCCCGGGCAACAAGTTCCTTGCCTGTACCGTGTTCCCCGGTAATCAAAATATTGGCGTTGGTTTTTGCCACCTTGCGCACCAGGTTCATTACCATCATCAGTTGGGGCGAGGATCCGATGATATGTTTTTTATCTCTATTAAGTTCTTCCCGCAAGCCACGCTCTTTCTTTCGCAGGCTCTCCACCTCCCGCTTTGATAAATTGAGGTCAAGTGCAGACTTAACCGTGGCCAGCAATTTGTCATTGTCCCATGGCTTAAGTACAAAATCGTTGGCACCCAGCTTCAGCGCCCTTACTGCCAGCTCCACATCACCATACGCTGTGATTAAAACAACTGATATGCCGGGATCCAGTTTCTTAATCTCACTAAGCCAGTATAAACCTTCATTTCCGGTGTTTACTCCAGCCTGAAAGTTCATGTCCAACAGTATCAGGTTGTAGTTGCCGGTGCGCAGTTCCGAATTGATCAGGTTGGGATTTGTAATTCCCTTAACCATACCGAACTCCGAACCAAGTAATATTTCCAGAGCACTTATAATACTTTTATTATCATCAACAATAAGGATATTGCCTTGAGCCATGTTTCTGTTTTTATAACCAAAGGTAAAACATAGGGATGAGTGAGGCAATCAGATGTAAAAATATTTAACATTTAATTGTCTATTATTTTTACGTGTTACTGTAAGACGGAAACTTAGGAGCCACATTATCTGCAATATACATTTATGGCATTGTTATGGTACACTAATATTTAAATAGCCAGCAATGATTAAAAGAGGGTTCATTTTTCTTTTTCTTTCCGGGGTTGCATCATTAACCGGTATACATTCACAAGTTCAATGGAGCCTTAATAGCTGCATTTCGTTTGCCATTGAGAACAACACAGGCCTGCAGCGATTCAGTATTCAGGAGTCAATGATGAGGGAAGATTTAAATCAGGCTAGGCGCGATATTCTGCCTGAAGTAAGCGCTTCTGCCCAGGGGGGGATGAATTATGGACGTTCCATCGACCCCAACACCAATTTTATAGTGAACACCGGTTTTTTCAACAACAACTACAATCTTAGTGCTTCTGTAACTCTGTTTGAAGGATTCAAATGGCACCATCAGCTCAAATATGCAAGATCCAGGGAGATGATGTCTGAACTTAACCGCTTAAGCTCAACGGATGATCTGGCCTTTGCAGTTATGAATGCCTGGTTTGACGTGATCTATTACCAGGAGATGCTTAAAATTGCTGATGAACAGGTAGCGGCCTCACGTATCGCTCTGAGGAAGGTTGAGAAACAAGAGGGATTGGGCCTGAAATCAAAGCCTGATCTCTATGAGGTCATCGCCAACCTTGAATCGGAAGAACTTATCCGGATACAGATGGAAAATAGCCTGAAAAAGTCAAAACTTGAATTGCGTCAGCGAATGAATTACAAAGGTGCAGAGGAGATTGCCACCGGAGAAGTGTTACAGCCGGTTATCGAAAGCAGTGTACCTGAAGCAGACACCTTATTCAATAACTTTTTAAGCTGGTCACCCGCTTACCAGTCATCTATTGCCCAACTAAATGCCAGCAAAGCCATACTTGACAAAAGCCGTTCTCGTCTGTACCCTTCGCTAACTGCTTTTGGCTCCTCTGGTAGCGGTTTTTTTGAAACCAATAAGAATGAAACAGGCCAAACTATAAATTTCAGCACCCAGCTTAAGAATAACCGTAATCATTACCTGGGCGCCTCACTTCATATTCCGATTTTCTCACGCTGGGCGACACGATCAACCATTAGCAAATCGAAGCTGGAGGTAGAAGAGGCAGAGATACTGCTCAATGAGGAGGAGCAAAGACTCTATTTTGAGATGGCTGGAAACCTGAATGAACTAAAAGCATTGGAGAAAGAGTATAGTCAGTACTTAAAACAACAAGATGCCAATCAGCTTGCTTTTCAGGCTGTTGAGCAGAAGTTTGAACATGGATTGGTAAGTGTTGTCGATTATTATCTATCAAAAAACAGGTTTGCCAGCTCTGTCAGTCAGACTCTGCGTGCTCGTATGCAATTGGAGATCAAGAGACGAACACTGGATTTCTATGACGGTAAAAGATTTTGGGAAGAATAGAAAAAACGTATAAAATGTCGATGGATACTATTATAGAAAAGAAAAAAGGGTTCAGAATGAAACACCTTTTATGGTTAGCCGGAGCTTCTGTTTTTCTGTTTTTACTGTATCAACTTATCTTCAGCGGCAACCTTAGAACCATCAGGACGGAGAAAGGAAAGCTGACCATCAGCACTGTGGAAGAAGGTCTGTTTAATGATTACATCAATGTCACCGGTCAGGTAGCACCCATCTCTACCATATACCTTGATGCTGTGGAGAGCGGACAGGTGGAGGAGCGATTAATTGAAGAAGGGGCTATGGTAAAAAAGGGAGACGTGATACTCAGGCTTGAAAACCGTCAGTTGTATCAAACCATTTTGAACAGCGAGGCTTCCCTGGCCGAAAAGGAGAACTATCTTCGAAATACACGAATCAATTTTGAAACTGAGTTGATACAGTCGCAGAAAAACCTGTTAGACAGTCGGTATCGTCTTATACGGATAAAACGTACCTACGAACAGAACCAGGCGCTGTATAAAGAGGAGTTGATCCCTAAAGAGGATCTTATCAAGGCAGAGGAAGACTATAACTATGAAAGCAGCCTCCTCAGAATAAACCAACAAAAATCCAAAAATGATTCATTGATAAGAGTCACTTCCATGATATCTCTTGAAAATGATTTAAAAACTATGCGCCAAATGCTTGTTCTGGTACGTGAGAGGCTGGATCACCTGAACGTAAAAGCGCCTATTGACGGACAACTGGGAATGTTGAATGCGGAAATAGGTCAGCGCATTAATGAGGGCCAGCGCATCGGTCAGATCAATGTGCTGGACAATTATAAAATTAAAGCACTGATTGATGAGCATTATATTGACCGTGTGATTAGAGGCTTGCCTGCAACCTTTGAACGCAGTGGTGTAATGTATAACCTGAAGGTAAAAAAAGTATATCCTGAAGTGCGCAATGGTCAGTTTGAAATAGATCTGATATTTGATGATGCAAGTCCTGAGAATATCCGCACCGGACAAACCTATTACATTAAACTCGAGCTGGGTGAACCTGCTAAAGCATTGCTGCTCCCGCGGGGAGGCTTCTTTCAGAGTACGGGCGGACAATGGGTGTTCGTGGTTGGTAAGGATGAAAATGAGGCCCAGAAGCGTAACATTCGTATAGGGAAACAAAATCCACAATATTACGAAGTGCTGGAGGGACTCAAAGCCGGGGAGCAGGTAATCACTTCCGGATACGATATGTTTGGAGATAATGAGAGAGTGATATTTAAATAAAGCGGGAGAGGTATAGTTCCCAAAAGCAGAGTAAAAACAGTAATCGAAAAGTCAGAAAACAAAATAAATAATCATGATAGAAACAATCAACCTTACCAAGGTATTCCGCACCGAAGAAATTGAGACCCGCGCATTGGATAATGTCAGTCTGCATGTAAAAAGCGGTGAGTTTGTTGCCATTATGGGACCTTCAGGTTGCGGTAAGTCAACCCTCCTCAACATTGTAGGGTTACTGGACAATCCTTCCGCTGGACAGTACCTTTTCGATAATCACGAAGTAGGCCATCTTAAAGAGCGAAACCGCACCCAATTGCGTAAAGGGAATATCGGATTCGTGTTCCAGAGTTTCAACCTAATTGATGAGCTTAACGTGTTTGAGAACGTGGAGCTTCCGCTGATCTATCTTAATCTGAAAACAAGTCAACGTAAAGAGATGGTTGAAAAAGTGCTGGAGCGAATGAAAATCAGTCACCGTCGTAAGCACTTCCCGCAACAACTATCTGGAGGCCAGCAGCAGCGTGTAGCAATAGCCCGTGCCGTGGTAGCTAATCCAAAACTGATACTGGCCGACGAGCCAACCGGTAACCTCGACTCAAAAAACGGACTACAGGTAATGAATCTACTTACCGAACTGAATCGCGAAGGCACCACAATAGTGATGGTTACCCACTCACTTCATGATGCCGGGTTTGCTCACCGGGTGATTAACCTGTTTGATGGCAAAGTGCTTACCGAAAATGTCAATGAGCCTATGGTGGAGATATTGTAAATCATTGCTAAAATGAATATTAATATACGTAATATCTTCAGGACCAGTCAGAAACACTGGGCTGCCATGGCAGTAAAAGTCATTGGACTGGCCATTGGGCTGGCTTCAACAATATTACTGGTGGTATTTATGCTTCATGAGTGGAGCTACGACCGCTATTTTGCAGGGGCTGATAACATTTACCGCCTTAATTCAATATGGAGCGAACAGGGAAACACAACCGTTTATCCCATTAATTTAAGGCAGGCATATACGGTTATCCCCGAAAAGGTGGCAGGTATTGATAAGGCTGTTCAGATTTTCAGGGGAGGTAGGATGGAGGTAATCTCCGGTAACACCCGTTTTACAAATAACCAAATGTTTTTGGTCGATTCTACTTTCTTTGACGTGTTTGATTTTAAAGCTGTTGAAGGGAATATCAGTGATGCTCTCAATATTCCGGGGTCGGTTGTCCTTACTCAGAAAACGGCCAGTAAAATATTTGGTGACACGCTTGCTGTAGGTCAGGTCTTATCTGTAAACGGAGAAAATGTTACCGTTTCTGCAGTTATCGCAGACATACCAATAAACACACATTTCTATTTTGACTTCCTGGTGCCAATGTCATCCATTGATTATCTTGATCAAATGGGAGGATTGGAATTCTTTACCTACTATAAGCTAGCTGAAGGAGTAAACCACCAATCTGTTACCGGCAATATTTGTGAAGCCAACACTCAGCTGCTGACTGAGCAGTTCAGGAGTGTAAACAGCACCTTTTCTTCTGAGGTTGAACCACTGAAAAAGTTGCACCTCCAGTCAAATGCTTCGTTCGATCTGGGTCCGCAGGGAAGTATAAAAACAGTGGCCATGGTTGGCATTATTGCTTTTCTGATTATGTTTCTGGGCCTTACCAATTTTATCAACCTCTTTATTGTGGAAGGAGAGAAGCGTGCAAAGGAAATAGGAGTGAGGAAAGTGAATGGTGCAACAAAAGCCGATATCATAAAACAGTTTTTCAGTGAAACATCAATTATCGTTGCCATTGCATTCGTATCAGGGATAGTCCTGGCTGTATTATTCCTTCCACAATTCGGGAACCTGATGCAACGTAACTTTTCCCTTGAATTATTGAAATCTCCCCTCCTTATTTTGGCGATGATCGGGATATTTTTGATAACGGTTCTTCTGGCCGGCAGCTATCCCTCCTTTTATCTGAGCAAATTCAATCCATCTGCTATATTAACCTCACAAACGGGAAAAAGAGGGCGCAAACGCTATGTAATGAACCTTGCAGGAGGCTTACAGCTGTTCGTTACTCTTGTTCTCCTTACTTATATGTTTGGTATACACAGGCAGACGCAATATATGAAGACCTTATCTCCCGGATTTAACCCCAGGGGGCTGGTGAATATTTTTAATCTGAATACAAATATAAAAGAACATTACTCTGCAATCCGGGATCAATTGCTCAATATCCCTGAAGTCTCAGGTGTAGCTGCCTCATCTCATACGATTGGCGGAGGTTGCAGCGGGCAGAGCATAAGGTTGCTCGAAAGTGCTGAAGATAATGAGATTTCAATTAATGAATACCGTATTCAACCTGGATTATGTCAGCTTCTGGAACTTGAGTTAAAAGAGGGACGGTTTTTTGATCCGCAGCGCATCGCAGACAGAATGGGTGTTATCCTGAACGAAGAGGCAGTTCATGCTCTCGGACTCACCGCTGCCGTAGGTCGTAAAGTAGTTATGTTCGATGAGCCGATGGAAGTAATCGGAGTTGTCAAAAACTTCAGGTATGAATCGGCTGCAAACATTATTCAGCCGCTGGTGATGACCGCCTATTCAAACGATATGTGGAGTATTGTTGCAAGGATAGATCAGGGTGCAGACATACCATTGGCAATGAACAAGATAGAACAGGCCCTGAGATCGTTTGACAACGGCTACATCATCAGTTTCAATAAAACGCAGGATATATATGAAAGATATTATGTCAATGAGGAACGTCTTGGCAAGTTGACCCTTATGGGTGTATTACTGGCTATTGTAATTGTGATGATGGGTATTTTTATGCTGGTTTCACAAAGCATTGCGCTACGCACCAAGGAGATAGGTGTCCGCAAGGTGCTTGGCGGCTCTATTCCGGAAATGCTTCTTCTTATCTATTCCAACTCGCTGAAATGGACCTTCATCGCCGCTGCATTTGCAATACCGCTGAGTTACCTGTTGCTGCATAACTGGTTGCAAGACTATTCAGTAAAAGCACCATTGGGATGGTGGATATTTCTGCAGAGCCTGGCCATTATTCTGATTTTGCAGTTGTTAATCACCTTTGGCCAAACCTGGCGGGCCGCAACGCGTAACCCGGTTGAGGCATTGCGGTATGAATAATTTACGATTTGCTTTGCGCATGTTAAGGCGAAATCCCTTACTGCTATACATTAGCGTGCCTGGGTTGGCTGTTGGTTTGTGTGCAGTTTTATTGCTGGCTGTAACCCTGAAATACGAGTTCAGCTTCGACAGGCATTTCCCAACCAGCAAGCGTGTGCTCCGTTTGTGTAATGTTTTGTATGACCAGGACAAAACACGTATTGTGTCGGTATCGCTTCGTACGGCTTATACCCAGTTACCGGAGGAGGTACCCCAGGTGGAGAAAGCTGTACAGATTTATTCTGAACGAAATTCGAAAGCAATAACAGACAATGGAACATTTGACAATTTGAATCTGTTGTATTCCGATCCCGAGTTCTTCGAAGTATTTGGAATAAAGCTTTTGCAGGGGAATATTTCGGATGCACTTTATGGAAAAAATAACATCATACCTACTTTATCCACAGCGCTTAAATTATTTGGCGATGTTGATTGTCTGGGCAAAACAGTAAAAATAGGTGATCGTCAATTAGTTGTATCTGCGGTGATGGGCGACATTCCAAAAACCACTCATTTCAAAGCAGACTTGCTGATGCCGATGGAATCAAATGAATTTATTTCTCAGCAAGGGAGTCTTGAGTTCATAACCTATTACTTAATCCAGAAAGGTGCAAATATCGAAGATGCGAGGCAGAACATTGCCGCTGTTAATGATAAGCTGATGTTTGTCTGGAAGAAACGCGGTTCACTTAACGATGTAAAAACAGAAACAACCACCGAGTTGTTACGCGACATTCATCTTCATACCAGGGCAGAGGGTCATCTTGTTCCCAAAACTAACATGTCGCAACTATTCGTTGTTATTGGCATTGCTGTTTTTATACTGCTGATTGCATTAATCAATTTTATTAACATGTACTTGTTGCATGGAGAAAAAAGAATTGCAGAAATAGCTTCACGCAAGGTGGCGGGAGCTACACGTGGCGAACTGGTGCTTCAGTTTTATCGGGAAAATGGAATAATTGCAATCATAGCGTTGCTCCTCGGATTGGGACTCGCAGTTTTAGTACAACCGCTTTTTGCCCAAATGACCAATCTTCCTTTAACAGTTAACGATATGTTTACACCCCTGGGGATTGGCATGATTTTGACGATTCTGCTTACTTTAGTTTTGATTTCTGGTGCCTACCCCGGGTTCATTTTGTCAAAAATCGACATTATTTCAGGATTAAAGGGAAAGCATCGGCATATTTCGCATAGCAGGTTCTCAGAATCGGTTGTTTTAGTACAGTTCTTTATCACGGTTTTACTTATTTGTTCGCTGGTTATTATTCGTTCACAGATAAAATTCATGAGAGATGTCCCGCTCGGATTCAATATTGAAAATGTGACGGTGGTAAATAATTATTCAGCACAAACAGCAAAAAACGCTCAAAATATAAAGAAGGAATTGGAGAAAATGCCTTTTATCCAATCTGTTGGACTTTCGGAACACAGCATGGGAGGTGGTAGCAGTGGTCAAAGTATTGCTTTGCGGAACAATGAAGTTATAAAACCGGTAAAAGAATATCGTGTGTCTTCCGGATTTTGCGAAACCATGCAACTGCAACTTCTTGAAGGAATGTTTTTCACAGAAAACGAAGCTGATACTAAAAGCATTATGATAAACAAAGCGGCTGCACAAATGCTGGATTTGCATTTTACTGAAGGGATGCAGGTGGTGTATAAAGATCAGCCAGTTGAACTAAAAGGCATTGTAAACAATTTTTATTTCGACGGGTATGCCGGAAAAGCGATTGAACCACTAGTAATTTGCCTGGTTGATGGCAGGGCCTGGAATTTTTATTTACGTACCAATAGTGAATTTACTACGGGCAACAGGGAAATGGTTGTGGCTGTTTTTAAACAGAGTAATCCTGAAAATGTATTAAACTTCACACCGTTAGGTGACATTTACGATGCTAAGTTTGAGAAAGATGAGAGTGTTTTCCGTTTGGTTTCATCCGGAACCTATCTCGCTATTATACTCAGTTTTGGCGGAATGGTGTCACTCTCGGTTATGAACGTCTCAAGGCGCACCAAAGAATTAGGTATTCGCAAAGTGGTTGGCAGCAGCGAGGTTGAAATTATGAAGAAACTGCTTGGAGAAACAATTATTCTTGTTAGCATCTCTTCGATATTCGCTTTCGGCTTCTCCTACTACCTGATGGATAAATGGCTAAGCAATTTTGCCCTTAGAATTAATCTACACATAGGTTACTTCATAATTAGTGGATTGTTAGCTTTTGCTATTTTGATGCTGGCTGTGGGTTTGCAGAGCTGGAAAGCCGCAACACGGAACCCAATTGAGGCGTTAAGGTATGAGTAGTATAACAGTCTGAAAGTTGTAAAAGATGTTTTCAAAAATAAATTTGAACCTTATAATCAGAAGCTGGCAACGAAACAAACTGTTTTCAGTTATTGCCATTCTGAGCCTGGTGGTTGGGCTTGCCTGCTCTAACTTGCTTATTGCCTTTGTTGCCAATGAGTGGCAAATATCAGCAGGTAGTCCTGACAAAGACCGGATATTTCTCTTAAAGAGTGACAATCCGATGGATGAAAAGAATCAGGAAAAAACATCCTTCATCATACCTGCATTGCCACCACTTTTAAAGGAAAGATACCCTGAGGTTGAAACATATTGCAGATTTCAAAAGGCTGATAAAAATGCAGTTTTTGAGACAGAGAATTTTAAGTCTGATAAAATCTTGTTTTTGCGGTCCGACAATGAGGTTGCTCATTTTTTCAATATTCGTGAAATAATTGGAGACCTCGAAAAAACCCTTGCTAGTCCTGGCGAAGCAGCAATAACGTTTAGTACCGCCAGGCTGATTTTTGGAAATGAAAATGTTCTGGGAAAGACCTTCCTGATGTCTGAAAATAACCGCAATGACCTATATATAATCACAACATTAATAGACGATGCCAAAACAGCATCTTTTCTGAAATTCGATGTGCTGCTCCCTCTTGATCCGGATACCTATATTGGCGGAGTAACCTTTATAAAACTTAATGATAAAGCAGCTTCTTCTTCTGTTTTAATGAAAATGGAAGAGGACGGTGAAATACTCCCCCGGTTAACAACATCATGTCAATACTATCTTCAACCCATATCGGATGTTTATTTCGATGTTAGCGAGGCCCAGAGCAGTTGGGGATTTTTGTTAAAACGTGACAGATCATTTTTATACATAAGCATATTATCCGCAATCGCTATTTTGTTAATCGCCTGTTTCAATTACATTAACATGTATCTGGTGCGTGCTTTTAAAAACGAGAAAAACAGTGGAATCCAGAAAATATTCGGCGCAAGCAACAGCCAGTTGAGGGGACAGTTATTAACCGAAACCTTTTTAGCAGTAATAATCAGCTTTTTATTTTCTTTTTTAATAATTGCAATGCTGCTTCCCATTTTTAACTCGCTTTTTAATGCTCATCTCTCATTTCTGTTTTTTGTCAGTAAAAGTGTAATCGCCGCTTATACTGTCCTTATTCTCTTTCTCACATTTATTCCGTCTTTATACCTGTTTTTAAGGATTAAGAGTGCATCACCAGGCGAATTGTTAAAGCCAGGTTCAACTAATTTTAAAGCAAAATTTGCAAACTGGATGGTTAGTCTGCAATTCATTATTTCGATAGTATTAATAATTGTGTCACTAGTTTATTCAAAACAACTCGGTTTCATTACGGAAACAGCAAATATCGATGGGGATATTATTGAAATTAACGGGAGTGGAATGTCTTCTGCTGCTTTACATACATATAAAAATGAAGCCTGTAAATTGATTGGAGTCCAGGCCGGAACCCTGTCAGATTCATATTTTTTAAGCCCATGGACTGTTTTGGAAGACGATAATGTGCCAGTAGTACAGTATTCCTTCGACAATGGCTTTATACAAACCCATAATTTTAATTTAACTGAAGGCGAAGGTTTTACAGAGGCTCAAACACGGGAAAGCAAAAAGGTAATCGTAAACCAGGCCTATATAGATAAGTTTGAGATCAATGAACCTATTGGCAAACTCCTGCCCACATCTGCTAAATCCTACATAATTAACGGTGTAGTTGCCGATTTTTATTCAGAAGCTTTCAGCAAAAGGGTTAAACCAACTGTTATATATCCACTTAATATAACAAACGAGGATGGTTTTCAAGTCCTTCAATTAAGGTTAAACGGTGACCTGACTGCATCTACTATCGATGAACTCAAAAACGTATGGCGAGCCACATTCCCGGATAAAATATTCAACTTTACTTTTATCCGCGATGAGTTTAGTCAGCTTCATAGCAATTATTCAAGAGTGGCCAGCATTGTCGGTTTCTTTACTATTATCAGCATATTTTTAACAGGATTTGGATTGTTTGGCATGACCTGGTACTCGGTTGAACGCCGCACCAAAGAAATAGGCATCCGCAAAGTAAACGGTGCCAAAGTTTCTGAAGTAATGATCATGCTTAACAGAGAATTTGTAAAATGGGTGGCTATTGCTTTTATCATTGCCACACCAATCGCATGGTATGCTATGAACAAATGGCTTGAGAACTTTGCCTATAAAATTAACCTCAGCTGGTGGATCTTTGCTCTGGCGGGTTTATTGGCGCTGTGGGTGGCGCTGCTAACTATTTCCTTCCAGACATGGCGGGCCGCTACACGTAACCCGGTTGAGGCGTTAAGGTATGAGTAGGGTGGTAAATTAGCTTCGCTGAGTTCTGCTTAGCTTCAGGCCCGGCCTCTTGCTACTTAAGGGGACAGATGCGGGCAGAGACGGACAGAGGCTGAAAGAGAGTGGGGTAGGCTCAGTCACTGTTGATGTTATCTCGCTTCCTGTGGAAAATGAAATATGCAGGTATACCGGTAAGAATCAGTGAGAGACCTATCAGCGCTTCGCGCGGACGGGTTATTATGGTATTAAAAAACAGTCCTATGCAAAATAGTACAAAAATAGCCGTCACAACCGGGTAGCCCCACGCTTTGTACGGCCGGTGCTCATCAGGCATCCTGCGTCGCAGAATAAATACCCCCAGTGCCATGGCACCATAGAATATATATACGGCGAAGATGAGCATATCAGTTAGCTGGTCAAAAGAACCTGACAAAACAAGAACAGAGGCCCATATTCCCTGCCATAGCAGCGAGTTGCCGGGCACGTTACGACGATTAATCTTACCTATCCCAGAGAAGAAAAGCCCCTCCCTTGACATTGCATAATAAGGCCTTGATCCTCCAATTATGCTGGCGTTCAGACACCCAAGGGTTGTCACTAATATAAGAAGCGAGATAAAAAGCACACCAGTTGTTCCCCACAGACTTCTTACTGCCTCTACAGCAATTATCTGGTTCCCGGCTTCATGAACCTGAGTCATATCAGCTATTGACATTATACGCAGATACGCCATATTAACAAGGACATATACAACTATCACAACCAGGACTCCAATAGTTATCCCTTTGGGAATATTAACGTGAGGATCCTTTATCTCACCCCCAATGAAGCCTACAGTAACCCAGCCCTGATATGCCCAGAAAGCCGCCAGCATGGCTGTATAAAAGGATGAGACGGTGACCGAGCCATTGCCCAGTTCCTTGAAATTCATGAAGTTTTCTGGTTTGGGAGTATCAGTTGTCAGTCCTGCGATGATTATCACCAGCAGACCGGCACACACAAGATAGAAGATCACCTTACCTGTCAATACTCCGCTGCGTAATCCTGACATATTGAGCAGCGTCAGGAGCATTATCACAAGAATTGTTACCAGCTTAATGCCAAAATTATGGAATGGGAAAAAGAAGCCTCCTATAGTGACATCCTGCAGTGCCGGTAAAATCTCGGGTATTGGTAAAATACTGTTTAGCGACTGCACCAGCACATAGGCAAGTGAGGCGATTGCAGCTGTTTGAATAACGGCGAATAGTGTCCAGCCGTAGAGAAATGAAAAGAACCGTTTATATATCTTCTTGAGATATACATATTCACCACCGGTATCGGCAAGCATCCCGGCCAGTTCGGCATTACTCACTGCTCCGAAAAGTGTTATTATGCCGGCAGCTATCCATACTAGTATTATCCAGACTGATGAATGCAGTTCATTGGCCATCGGGGCAATTTTCTTGTACACCCCTGATCCAATGATGTTTGCGATGACAAATATAATTGCATATCCGAGCCCGAGGGTTCTGTTAAGGTTTCGTGGATTATCCATTGATGGCCAAAGTTATTCGGGCGAAGATGCAAATTTGAAAATGATTGGTTATGAAAATTCGATTAAAACTTTGCTAAGGCTCTTTACGGGTAATAAAACGCCTGATATGTTTTTTCTATTACTCCAATTATTCCGTTCAGAACTTATTGAGAAGCGAGATAACCCCTGCCTCCTTATCGCTGACTAATTTTTCATTGAAATTACTCTCTATCAGGGATTTCTTCTCAGGAAATAACTTTGTCAATGATCTCCGTGTCAGCTGAACCATGTGAAACTTTGAATCATTGCCCTTAATGAAGTATTTACTTGCCGGCCTGAATTCATGATACTGGCTATCATTATGATAGAGGTGCTGATAATCAGCATCAAAGAACTCCTTCTCAGGGATTTTTATAAATTGCCATGGGCCATCCTTTAAGACCTGGTAAAACTTGTTTTCTTTTATTTCCTTATCAAAGACTAAGTTATCGGTAGTCCTGAAGATCATCTCTTTACCATCATTATGCAAGATCAGTTCTGCAACATACTTAGTAGAGAGCTCCATTAATTCTCCTGTACTATCTATGATGAACACCATAGAGTTCCTTACAACATCAATATCGCAGGATAGATTCATATATTCAGTTTTTCCCTTTAGGATCAGTGAGGCGGAGATAAGCGTGTCAAATAATCTCGGGGATCCTTTAACGCCCTCGTACCTGCCATCGAACCCGATTATTGTGTTGTAGGGATATACATTGGTAAGGGCTTTGAGATTCTGCTCCAAGGTCATTCCCATCTGTTTTCCGGCCGGCTTCTGAGAATAAATGGCCAGGGTAGAGATGAGAATCAGAATTAATGTTATCGTTGATTTCATATGCACGTCAGTTTAAGTTCTAATGATGATATAAACCGTTATAATTTGCCGTGACAGGCTAAAACTGACGCAGCAGAGCGATCCGCTTTTCTATTGGCGGATGGGTCATAAATATGGAGCTGAAAGGGTTAGATGCAGACTTGACACTTTTGGCCTGAGGATTATCGATAAACATCTGAGCGACATCCTTGCGCCTGACAGCTTCTATCCTTGAATCTACCGATATTTTCTCCAGCGCTGATGCCAGAGCAAGAGGATTCTTTGTCATCATTGCCGATCCTGCATCCGCCATATACTCACGTTGACGTGATATAGCGAACCTGAATACCGATGATATGAGATAGCCTAAAGCAGCCAGCAGCAGTGCTATGAAAATACCATAGCCGCCGTTCTTGTTGCTTCCGCCCCTGCTTCTGCCACCTCCGGAAAACCTTACCGAGCGTAGTAGGGCCTCCGTAATGAACGCAAAGATCCCCACGAAGATGATGGATATTATTAATAGTCTGACATCACGGTTCCTGATATGGGTCAGCTCATGCGCAATGACCCCCTCAAGCTCCTCATCATTCAGCTTGTCGATAATCCCCCTTGAAAGAGATACAGTAAAGGTTGACTTATTTATGCCGCTGGCAAACGCATTCAGGGAATCATCTTCAATGACGTTTATTTTGGGCATTTGCATGCCACTTCCTATGCAAAGGTTCTCGACAAGATTGTATATCCGCTTGTTCTCCTTCCTGCTGAGAGGAGAAGAGCCCGTGGCCTTTTCTATCATGGCTGTATGTGAGAACCACGCAACTATGAACCAG
>CAYQNT010000015.1:0-19902 GCA_964418865.1 uncultured Rikenella sp. | reverse complement strand
AGATGAGCACCCCTATGGTCACCCATGGAACAGTCGTGATGAGAGTGCTGTTTACCGCATCGATACTGCGCTCTGTTGGTTGCTGCATGAAAAAGATGAACAACCAGACGAGACCCAGTATCACCACTGGAAACAGAATAAGCAGACTAACAGATTTGATATTGTTGTCCCATATCTGCCTGCTCAGTCCGGTGTATTTCATGATCTGTTAGAAGTTCAGTTTAGGCGTCTCCTCAGCCTGAGCCCTGCCTTCAGCCAGGTCATACATTGATTCACGTTTGAAGCTGAACATGCCTGCAATGAGGTTTGAGGGGAATGTCTCCACGGCGTTGTTCAGTTCTTTTGTTGCTGAGTTAAAGAATCTGCGGGCAGCTGCCAGCTTGTTCTCTATGTCAGAGATCTCCTCCTGCAGCTGGATGAAGTTGGTGCTGGCCTTAAGGTCAGGATAAGCCTCAACTGCTACCTTCAGTCCCTGTAGAGCCGATGAGAGCCTTCCATCAGCAGCTATCTTCTCGTCTATCCCCTTAGCCTGTATGGCGTTGGCACGGGCATTGGTGATCTCCGTCAGGACAGTGCTTTCATGCTTCATATAAGCCTTGACTGCTTCAACCAGTTGTGGTATCAGATCAAGCCTCTGCTTCAGCTGTACATCAATGTCAGCGAAGGCGTTCTCGCGGCTGTTCCTCAGTTTGACAAGCCTGTTGTAAAGATTCACTGCAAGCAGGGCCACAACAGCAATAATGATCAGAAGTGCATAGAACATCTCTTTTGGTTTTTTAATTGTTTCTGTAAAAATAATAATTTATAGATAACCTTAGTGGTAGATTATTCCTGCTTTAACAGGAAAACCACTCATTCTGTTCATCTCTTAATGGTTTTATCTCTCACTGCCCGGATTCCACTCCCCGAAGAACTGTTCAAGGTACCTGACCATGAAGTCATGCCTCTCATCTGCCAGTTTTCTCCCGGTTGAGGTATTCATCAGATCTCTGAGAAGCAACAGCTTCTCGTAGAAGTGATTAACGGTTGATGAGGATTTTGATCTGGCAGCGCCAAGGCCGGGGGGATTGGCCCATCCTTCCCGTGGGTCATATATCTCATTACCCTTGAATCCGCCATAGCTGAACGCCCTGGCGATGCCGATGGCTCCTATGGCATCAAGCCTGTCAGCATCCTGAACAATCTTAAGTTCAATGCTCTTGGAACTCTTGTGGTTACTCTTTGAAAATGAAATATTCTCATTTATGTTGATAACCTCATCAGACACGACTTTATCAACCTCAAGTGATCCAAGTAGCCGGCGTATCTCCTCCGGGCCATCATGAGTGGCAAATTTATGATCTCCCACATCGTGCATCAGGGCACCGAGCTCAATCACAAACCTATCACCACCTCCTTCACATTCATGAATATGCAGGGCTAGCCTTACAACCCTCTCAATATGAGACCAATCGTGGCTACTATCATGCTTGCTGACAGCTTCCCGCACAAAGTTTCTCACCTCTTTTATTATCTCTTGCTCGTTTTTCACTTTAATATTTTTCAATGACCTGATAGCTTCGCCCGCGCCGGCGGGTAAACCGTACATGATCGAAGATTATTCTTTATTCGTGTTTGTAATTTTTGGCAATCATGTGGATATCATCTTTGGATACTCACTTTACTGATACAAAATATTGATAATTTTGCCACCTCCATCAACCGGAACAATTAAGATATGAACAACGCTGAAATTATCACAATAGGGGATGAGCTACTCATAGGCCAGACCGTTGACACCAACTCAGCCTGGATGGGAGTGCAGCTCAACCTGCATGGGGTTGCGGTTAACCGTATTACAACCATATCTCACAGTAGGGAAGAGATCATCAGTGCCCTCAGCGAAGCACTTGGGCGTGACGCCGGGCTGATACTCATTACCGGAGGTCTGGGTCCAACTAGTGATGACATTACAAAAGAGACACTTGCTGAGTATTTTGATTCAGGGCTGGTCATTGACAACGGTGTGCTGGAGAATGTGACTGAAAGACTGAGTAGAAGGAATCTGGAGATGAATGACAACAACTACCGCCAGGCCCTGGTGCCTGAAAAATGCAGGGTTCTTACCAATCGTACGGGTACAGCACCAGGAATGATGTTTGAAAAAGATGGCAAGATCATTATATCCATGCCCGGTGTACCGCTTGAGATGAAACACATCATGCATGAGCATGTCTTGCCAATGGCTACCTTGAATGCCGGCAGAAAGGTGATCATTCACAGGAATATAATGACCTATGGCACTTTTGAGGCAAAGCTGGCAGAGCGGCTTGAAGGTTTTGAAAGAGAGCTTCCCGGCGCAATCAAACTGGCCTACCTTCCCGCACATGGGGTGATCAAGCTTCGTCTGACAGGAAAGGGCGATTCGGATGCAGAAGTAAGGCAAATCATTAAAGAACAGGTTGGGAAACTTTATACCATAATCCCTGAAGTCATCTACGGCGAAAATGAAGTGTCGCTTGAAGAAGCAGTAGGCAAACTACTGTTCGATAGTGGATTAACATTATCCACAGCAGAGAGTTGCACAGGTGGAAAAATAGCTTCCATGATCACCTCTGTACCCGGCAGCTCCGGATGGTTCAAGGGTTCCGTAGTGGCGTATGACAACAATATCAAGGAACGGCTTCTGGGTGTTGATCCGGAGACGATCAGGGTTTATGGGGCAGTAAGTGAAGAGACGGTGACGGCAATGGCTCAGGGCATCAGGCTGCTCACAGGTACCGATTACGCAATTGGTGTAACTGGGATAGCGGGACCATCAGGAGGGACTCCTGAAAAGCCAGTTGGCACAGTGTGGATAGCAGTAGCATCAGACAAGGGTATAGTAACTGATAAACAACGTTTTGGCGACGATAGGGTCATAAACATCTCACGGTCGGCTTATTCTGCCCTTAATCTGCTCAGAAAGCAGATAATGAGCCGTTAAGTAGGTACAGAAGTGTGTTGTTAGAAAAAATTGAAGAAATTATTTGCTTAATAGAATAAAAAACACGTATTTTGCGAACCAATTTTTGAAGTATTTCAGAACAAATAAAAAGGATTATAATGTCAAAGGTTTGTCAGGTCACCGGGAAGAAAGCAGTGGTTGGAAACAACGTTTCCCACTCGAAGAGGAGGACCAAAAGAAAGTTTATGGCCAACCTGTTCTCAAAGAGGTACTACCTGCCCGAGGAGAACAGATGGATCACCCTTAAGGTATCAGCAGCAGGAATGAGGAACATCAATAAGAATGGCCTCGCATCGGTTCTTAAGGAAGCGAAGGAAAAAGGATACATTACCAAATAATTAAACCGGACACAAAATGGCAAAGAAGAGCAAAGGCAACAGGGTGCAGGTTATCCTTGAATGCACAGAGCATAAGGAATCCGGTATGCCGGGCACCTCAAGGTACATTACCACCAAAAACCGCAAGAACACACCTGATCGTCTTGAGAAAAGGAAATTCAACCCCATTCTTAAAAAAGTTACTGTTCACAGGGAGATAAAATAAATTCTGAGTTATGGCAAAGAAAGTAGTGGCAAAACAGAAGGTAGGAACCGGGAAATCATTCACCAAATGTATTAAGATAGTGAGATCAGATAAGACCGGTGCGTACCAATTCAAGGAGGAAGTTGTTCATAACGATAACGTTAAGGACTTCTTCACAGAGAAATAAGATCGATTTTTTTGATCACATATTTTAAAAGGAGACGCCGATAAGTGCGTCTCTTTTTTTACATTTGACAGATCAACAGTGATGTGATGGCATTATTCGGACTATTCAGGAAAGAGGAGAAAGAGATACTTGACCATGGGCTGATCAAGACGCGTGAGAATGTCTTTTCGAGACTCACAAGGGCTGTCGCCGGCAAATCAAAGATTGATGATGAGGTGCTTGACAACCTCGAAGAGGTGCTGGTCTCTTCTGATGTAGGCGTGGAGACAACCCTGCGGATTATTGACAGGGTATCAAAGCGTGTTGCGCGCGACAAATATGTTGGTACCTCTGAGCTCAATGCCATCCTGCGCGAAGAGATTGCAGGTCTCCTTGAGGAGAATAGCAGCACCCATGACAGCACATCAGGATTTGACGCTCCGTTACCGGTGAAGCCGTATGTAATTCTTGTGGTAGGAGTCAACGGTGTTGGTAAGACAACAACCATTGCCAAGCTTGCCTACAATTTCAGGATGGCCGGCAGAAGCGTCTTGCTGGGGGCTGCCGATACGTTTCGCGCAGCCGCCATCGAACAACTTAAGATATGGTCTGATAGGGCTGGCGTGCCCATGATAAGCCAGAAGATGGGATCTGACCCCGCCTCTGTGGCTTTCGACACCGTCAAATCTGCCGTCGCAACAGGTGCTGACATCGTCATCATTGACACTGCTGGCAGACTGCATAACAAGATAGGCCTTATGAATGAGCTGTCGAAGATAAGGCGGGTGATGGAGAAAGTTGTGTCGTCAGCACCTCACGAAGTGCTGCTGGTGCTCGACGGATCAACAGGACAGAATGCTTTTGAACAGGCAAAGCAGTTCACTGCTGCTACGGAAGTCAATGCGCTGGCTGTGACCAAGCTTGACGGAACAGCCAGAGGCGGCGTGGTGATAGGTATATCCGACCAGTTCAAGATACCTGTCAAGTATATTGGCGTAGGTGAAAAGATAGATGACCTGAGGCTTTTTGACAGGTATGCCTTCGTTGATTCACTCTTCAGTGACCGCAAATAATGAAAAGTAACAGGGTCAATATCATCACCCTGGGGTGCTCAAAAAATACCGTTGATTCACAGAAACTCATTCGTCAGCTTGAGGCCGGCGGATACCATGTGACAACCGGGTCGCCTTATCCGGCCGAGATTGTTATTATTAATACGTGCGGATTCATTCATGACGCAAAGGAAGAGAGCATTGAGACAATCATCAGATATGCCGAAGCAATAAAGCAGGAGGGAAGAGGTAAATTATTTGTCATGGGGTGTCTTGTAGAGAGATACCGCAGCGAGCTGAAAGACTCACTGCCAGAGGTAGATCAGTGGTTCGGCGTTAACAGGCCGCAGGAGATAATTGCACATCTCGGCCTCTCATACCGGCAAGAGCTTGTCGGAGAGAGGGTCATCACCGGGGCAAAGCACTATGCCTACCTTAAGATCTCAGAAGGCTGTGACCGCACCTGTGCCTTCTGTGCCATCCCGGGCATCCGCGGGAGGTATACTTCATTACCAATGGAAGAGCTTGTGGAGGAGGCCCGTTTTCTGTCGGCTCAGGGGGTTAAGGAACTGATACTCATAGCCCAGGACATCACTCTTTACGGAACTGACCTTTACGGCAGGCAGATGCTGCCGGAGCTGGTCAGACAACTGTCGGCGGCAGGCAATATGGGCTGGATAAGGCTCCATTATATGTATCCCTCGGGATTTCCGATGGAGATCCTTGAGATGATGCAGAATGACCCTAAGATTTGCAGGTATATTGACCTTCCAATCCAGCATATCTCCGACAACGTACTGAGAAAGATGCGACGCGAGCACGACAGCACTGAGACCCGCAAGCTCCTCAGTGAAATACGCCGTATGGTGCCTGATGCTGCTGTACGTACAACATTGATTGTCGGGCACCCCGGCGAGACGGAGGAGGACTTTCGTGAGCTGCTCAGCTTCATCAGCGAGTACAGGTTTGACAGGCTTGGCGCCTTCAGTTACTCACATGAAGATAATACCCACGCTTTTCTGAATTACAGTGATGAGATTCCTGACAGGATAAAGAAGAGGAGGGTTGCGCAACTAATGGAGCTGCAACAGGATATATCGGCAGCCAGAAACGCTGCCCTTGTGGGGGATGTGATGAAAGTGATCATAGACCGCAAAGAGGGCCTTTTTTACATAGGACGCACCCAGCATGACTCCCCGGAGGTGGATCAGGAGGTACTTGTCACATCACATGAAAATATCGAACCCGGCACCTTCCTTGATGTGAAGATCACCGGGTCCGATGATTTTGATCTCTATGCTGAGAAGATCTGAGTAAAGTTATTTGCCGTCTTCACCTGCCGGCTCAACAGCATCCTTCTTTCCGACTACTTTGAATGTCAGCTCCTCCTTACCCTTGGAATAACCGACATGTATTACTGCACCATCGGCTACAGGGCTTTTGATTATCAATTCTGCAAGCGGGTCTTCAAGATATTTCTGGATGGCACGCTTAAGCGGTCTGGCTCCATACTGAATGTCAAATCCGCGCTCAGCCATGAAGTCACGTGCCTGAGCACTAAGCTTAACCTTGTGTCCAAGAGAATCAATCCTGTCAAAGAGACCCTTAAGTTCGATATCAATAATCTTGTCTATATCCTCTCTGGTGAGCTGATTGAACATGATCACATCATCAATCCTGTTCAGGAACTCAGGAGCAAAGGCCTTTTGAAGAGCCTTCTGTAATATGCTCTTATTCTGCTCATTACGTGTCATCTTCCTTGATGATGTCTCAAACCCCACACCTGTTCCGAACTCAGTGAGCTGCCTGGTACCGATATTGGATGTCATGATGACAATAGTATTTCGAAAATCGACTCTTCTGCCAAGACTGTCGGTAAGCTGACCTTCGTCAAGTACCTGCAGAAGGATATGGAACACATCAGGGTGAGCCTTTTCGATCTCATCAAGCAGCACTACTGAGTAAGGCTTGCGTCTTACCTTCTCGGTCAGCTGTCCGCCCTCCTCATAACCTACATATCCGGGAGGTGCTCCCACGAGACGCGAGACAGAAAACTTTTCCATGTACTCGCTCATATCTACCCTGATGAGGTTTTCCATTGAGTCAAAGAGAAACTTTGCAAGTACTTTTGCAAGCTGAGTCTTTCCGACACCTGTGGGGCCCAGGAAGATAAATGTTCCTATAGGCTTATTGGGATCTTTGAGCCCGGCTCTGTTTCGCTGTATCGACTTTACGATCTTGGCTATCGCCTCATCTTGCCCTATGATACTGGTTTTGAGCTCCTCGGCCATCTGCAGCAGTCTTGTTCCTTCGGTCTGAGCTATCCGCTGAACAGGCACGCCGGTCATCATTGCAACAACCTCTGCCACCTTCTCGGCATCAACCATCTCACGGTTTTGAGCAAGATCTTTCTCCCAGCGCTTTTTCTCCACTTCTATAAGATCAAGGATATCACGTTCCTTATCCCTGAAACTGGCAGCACGCTCATAGTTCTGATTTTTAACGGCACTGCTCTTGTCCTTTTTTGTCTCTTCAAGCTGCTTCTCAAGAGCCAGTATCTTTTCCGGCACAACGATGTTGGATATATGTACCCTTGAGCCTGACTCATCCAGTGCGTCAATTGCCTTGTCAGGAAGGTTCCTGTCGCTTATGTACCTGTTTGTCAGTTTCACGCATGCC
The DNA here is from genome assembly GCA_964418865.1 of uncultured Rikenella sp. Taxonomy (GTDB): domain Bacteria; phylum Bacteroidota; class Bacteroidia; order Bacteroidales; family VadinHA17; genus SR-FBR-E99. The sequence goes on along the minus strand of CAYQNT010000015.1, from coordinate 12,497 downwards.
TCAATAGCATCCGGGGTGTATGTCACATTATGATGCTCCTCGTAACGTTCCTTGATATTATTAAGGATATCCATTGTCTCCTCAATGGTGGTTGGGTCTACCAGCACCTTTTGGAACCTGCGTTCCAGTGCACCGTCTTTCTCAATATGCTGACGGTATTCATCCAGGGTGGTGGCGCCAATGCACTGTATATCGCCTCTGGCAAGAGCAGGCTTGAGCATGTTGGCCGCGTCAAGCGAACCGCTGGCACCGCCGGCACCTACTATGGTGTGTATCTCGTCAATGAAAAGTATTATGTTGTTATTCTTTGCCAGCTCATTGAGTATAGCCTTCATTCTCTCTTCAAACTGTCCGCGGTACTTGGTTCCTGCAACAATGGAGGCAAGGTCAAGAGCTACAACTCTTTTGCCGAAGAGCACCCTTGAGACGTTTCTCTTGATGATTCTCAGCGCCAGTCCTTCTGCTATCGCTGACTTACCAACACCCGGCTCGCCAATGAGCACCGGGTTGTTCTTCTTACGCCGTGAGAGTATCTGCGCCAGTCGTTCTATCTCGCGCTCTCTTCCCACCACCGGGTCAAGGCGACCCTCTTCGGCAGCTTTGGTCAGGTCGATACCGAAATTGTCAAGCACAGGAGTCTCTGAAGAGCTTCTCTGTGCCTGCTGACCGCCCGGCGACTGCTTGCCCGGGCCTGAACCGGAGAACATACCCTCATCATCCTCATCACGTGGAAAATCGGCCTGGGCAGTTGGGTTGCCAGCCTCAACTGACTTTTTGACCAGAGAATAATCAATGTCAAGCTCCGTCAGGAACCTTGTAACAAGATTACCTTCATCACGAAGGATAGCCATAAGAAGGTGCTCGGTGTCTATAACAGTAGTCTTCAGCGCTTTGGCTTCAATATGCACTAGCCGTAGTACTCGTTCAGTGCTCTTGAGAAGGGGAAGTATGTCGTTGTCAGCCATGGCTATAGGCTTATCAGCCTTTATACTCTTTTCTATTGATCCTTTGAGCATTAGCAGGTCAACGCCGTTATTTAAAAGAATATCCACGGCAGTTCCCTCGCCCTCGCGTAATATGCCCAGGAAAAGGTGCTCAGGACTGATATGACTGTTACCCAGCCTGATAGCCTCTTCCTTGCTGTAACCCAGGATATCGTTAACTCTCTGTGAGAAATGTGCGTCCATCATATTTTATTTGTGGGTTTCATGAAATTGTGTCAGAAAGCCTGACATAAATACATAAAACGCCCGATTTCAAAGTTAATTCTTATGTAATAAAGAATAGGCAATAATTGTGCCCAACTTTTAACACAGAATGTTAACAAATAGACTGATAAAAAGGTTAATAAATGAGACCTTTTTACTATTTTCGAACATCATTTTCAGTAAAGAAACTTATTAACATAATACATTAAAGATCAAACATATATGCCAGATCAAACAAAAATCATCAGAGTAAATATTGAGGAGGAGATGAAGTCAGCCTACATTGACTATTCAATGTCGGTCATTGTGTCAAGGGCATTACCTGATGTAAGAGACGGGCTGAAACCTGTTCACAGGAGGGTTCTCTTTGGTATGTCGGAGCTCGGAATGCTCTCAAACAGATCATATAAAAAGTCGGCAAGAATAGTGGGGGAGGTGCTTGGTAAATATCACCCTCACGGTGACACATCGGTATATGATGCAATGGTACGCATGGCCCAGGAGTGGTCTTTGCGCTATCCGCTGATAGACGGTCAGGGTAACTTTGGTTCGATAGACGGAGACAGTCCTGCCGCAATGAGATACACTGAGGCAAGACTCAAGCGTATTGCTGATGAGACTCTGTCTGATTTAGAAAAGGAGACCGTTGATTTCCAGGCTAATTTTGATGATACGCTGCAGGAACCGGTGGTGCTCCCGACTCGTATACCCAACCTTCTCCTGAACGGGGCATCCGGTATTGCCGTTGGGATGGCTACCAACATGCCTCCGCATAACCTTACTGAATCGATTAATGCCATTGTGGCATACATTGATAATCCGGAGATCACCGTTGATGAACTCATGGAGCATATAAAAGGCCCGGATTTTCCGACAGGAGGTATTATTTACGGAGAACAGGGGATAAGGGAAGCTTTTGAGACAGGCAGGGGAAGAATAGTCGTCCGGGGCAGGACCGAGGTGGAGTTGACCCATTCAGGAAGGGAGTGCATCGTTGTCAGCGAAATCCCCTACATGGTTAACAAGGCGGAAATGATAAAAAAGATTGCCGACCTGATAAACGAGAAAAAACTGGAAGGCATTTCCTATATAAATGATGAGTCAGACAGGAATGGGATGAGGATAGTCATCATCCTTAAGAAAGAGATGCCTGCCAACATAATACTAAACCACCTTTACAAGCATTCACAGCTTCAAACAGCCTTTAATGTTAACAATATAGCCCTTGTCAAGGGACGGCCCAGGCTGCTTTCACTAAAAGAGATCATCGAAAATTTTGCAAGTCACAGGCATGAGGTAATCTTGCGGAGGGCAAAATTTGATTTGGAGCAGGCAGAGAAGAGAGCTCATATACTTGAAGGTCTGATCATTGCAAGTGACAACATTGACGAGGTCATTGCCATAATACGTTCGTCACAAAATGCCGATATTGCCAGGGAGCGCCTTATGGAGCGTTTCGGCCTCTCTGACCTGCAGTCGAGGGCCATTGTGGAGATGCGCCTGAGGCAACTTACAGGTCTGGAGCAGGATAAGCTAAGAGCCGAATATGAAGAGGTGCAGAAACTGATTGAATATCTTAACAAGGTACTGTCAGATGAATCACTGCAAAAGCAGATAATTAAAGATGAACTCATTGATGTAAGGGATAAGTACGGTGACAAGCGCCGTACTGAGATAATCCCTGCAGCAGGGGAGTTCAATCCTGAAGATTTCTATGCTGACGATGAGATGGTCATAACCATCTCACACATGGGTTACATCAAGCGCACACCGCTTACCGAGTTCCGCCGTCAGAACAGAGGTGGAACAGGAGCAAAGGGAAGCACCACCCGTGATGAAGACTTTATTGAACATCTGTACATTGCAACAATGCATAACACAATGCTCTTCTTTACCCGTAACGGAAAATGTTTCTGGCAAAAGGTATACGACCTGCCGGAGGGGAGCCGCATAAGCAAGGGCAGAGCAATACAAAACCTTATAAACCTTGAACCTGAGGATAGTGTCAGGGCATTTATCAACGTCAAGACACTTGATGATAAGGAGTATATAAATAATAACTTCATTGTCCTATGTACCCAAAAAGGTATAATAAAGAAGACATCACTTGAAGCTTATTCACGTCCCAGGGCAAATGGCGTGAATGCTATCACTGTCAGGGATGGAGACGAACTGCTTGTGGCTAAGATGACAAACGGCCATCATGAGATAATGCTGGCAGGGAGATCAGGTCGTGCCGTCAGATTCAATGAGGCAACCGTAAGGCCTATGGGCCGTACTGCGTCCGGCGTACGCGGAATAAGGCTCGCCGACAGCGAAGACGTCGTGATAGGAATGATCACAGTTGAGAACGAGTCAGCTGACGTGCTTGTTGTTTCTGAGAATGGCTACGGAAAGAGATCGGCTATATCTGAGTACCGTATTACCAACAGAGGCGGAAAAGGAGTAAAGACAATTAATATCACCGAAAAAACCGGAAAATTAATTGCACTCAAAGGAGTAAGTGACCAGTATGATCTCATGATAATTACTCAGGTAGGTAACATTTTAAGGATACCTGTGAGCAGTTTGAGGGTGATGGGAAGAGCCACACAGGGGGTCAGACTCATAAATATCAAAGAAAATGACTCTATTGCATCTGTAGCTTATGTAGATGTAAATGAGGAAGATGATGCTCCGGAAATAGAGATTTTGGAGACACCGGAAGAGAATATTGAGTAATTTGGCAAGTTATTTGAATAATATATTCTAATGTTTTATTTTTGGGACAACATTTAAAAGCAAAATATCTAGACATGAAGAAGATCACATTCTTACTACTGGCAGTAATAATATCATTTGCTGCAACGGCTCAGAAGGGAAAAATCTCTGCTGCAGAAACATTCATCAGAGAAGGTGCATTTGATAAGGCGAAGGAAGCTATTGAAACAGCTATAACAAATCCTAAATCAATGGGCCTTGCTAAAACCTATTTTGTAAAGGGGAACCTCTGTCAGGCCGCCTATGATTCCGGCGACCCAAAATTTATGGATCTATATCCTGACATACTGATGGAGGCTTTAAAAAACTTTGAAAAGGCAGTAGAGATCGATCCTAAATTTAAAAATATCATCATCAGGGATAATGCCTTTGCTAAGCTTGGAAATTCACTGCTCAACGATGCTATCGTCAAGTTCAACGAGAGAGATTTCAAAGGTGCAATGAAATCGTTCGAAAGAAATGTAAAAGTTTCAGAAAACGATATGTACGTAGGCATGGTTGATACCCTTGTAATCTTTAACGCCGGACTGGCGGCCTACAACGCAGAGTTATATCCGGAAGCCATTAAATATTTCCGTGTTTGCACCGAGTCAGGCACTGAAGACACCAAACCATATATTTTCATGAGCGACAGCTACCTTAAGCTGAAAGATACTGTCAATGCTGAGGCAGTTCTCATGGAAGGCTACAAGGCTTATTCTGATACACTGGATATCATTCTGCAGGCAACCCAGTTCTATCTTGACGCAAACAACTCAACAAAGGCTTTTGAATTCGTTCATAAGGCCATGGAGATGGACCCGACAAACCATGTCCTGGATCTTGTTGAGGGCAGCCTGTACATGAAACTTGAGGATTATCCAAAGGCAATTGAAAGCCTCAAATCATCACTTGTCAAGAACCCTTCACAGTTCGAAAGCAATTACAACATTGGACTCTGCTTTGTATCAATTGGAAATAACATGCTTAACGAGGCAAATCTGATTGCAGACAACCGTGAGTACGAGTTAGCTAAAGACAAAGCATTTGCGGAGATGAAAAAGGCAATACCTTTCTTTATTGATGCTGAAAAGGTAAAACCATCGTCAATGGAGACATTGTCATTCCTGCGCGAGATCTATCTTAAATTGAAAATGATGCCAGAATTCGAGGCGTATAAAGCCAAGATTGAGGCTCTTGAACAATAAGAATAGTTGTAAGTAACTTAAGAAGAAGGTACCCGAAAGGTGCCTTCTTTTTTTTATCTGTACCTCATCGTGAACAATGGAGAAGGGGATGGGTGAAACCGAAGTCAAAGAGTCTGGATACATGTCAACTTAATCTACTTAACATAATATTAATTATAGGTAATAGGTTGACAAATTGCAAATAGACAGTATTTAACTCAAATCAGATAAAGCGGTGTATGCTCAGCCTGCTGGCCGACAGGCATGACCAGTCTGCTTGCTCAAAATGACGTGGGCATTTTTGGCTGTTATTTTTTTTTCAGAATCGTGTGGACTTCTTTCATTGCAGTGCGATATTCTGAAATATGACAACTATTTTTAACTCGTAAAATTCATTATATGTCACAGATCAATCCTTCAACCCTGAAATTCCTTTCCGATCTGAACCGCCACAATGATAAGGCCTGGTTTGCGGATAACCGCGGCAGATATGAGCAAGCCAAAGATAATTACGTTCACTTCGTACAGGCTGTGATTGATGAGATAGTCAGTTTTGATCCTATTCTGGCAGGACTAGAAGCTAAGCACTGCATCTTCAGGATAAATCGCGATATCAGGTTCACGAAAGACAAGACTATTTACAAAACAAATTTCGGAGCCTTCATAGTTCGCGGCGGCAGAAAGAACGGCGACAGGTTCCCGGGGTATTATCTGCATATTGAGCCCGGCAGTTCATTTGTGGCCGGTGGATCCTACATCCCGCCGTCTCCATGGCTTAAGGCCATACGTGACAATATTGCCGGCAACGGCGAAGAGCTTATGCGCATAATCAGTAGTAAAGAATACAAAAAGTATTTTAACGGTCTGGAAGGAGAAAAACTAAAGCTTCCTCCCAGAGGATATTCCAAAGATCATCCTCATATAGAGCTTATTAAGATGAAAAGCTTTCTGGCCGACAGAAATTTTTCGGATAATGAGGTTGTTGATCCCGGCTTCATTGACGTGGTCACCGGCGCCTTTCGCGCTATAAAACCGCTGAATGATTTTCTAAGTGTCTGAAGATCAAAAGGTCTGAGGGTCTGAAGGTCTTATGTCTGTCGCCCCGCAAGCGGGACTCCATTTTCAGTCTTCAGCCCTCAGTCTTCAGTCTTCAGTCTTCAAATCGACTACTGCCGACTGCCGACTTGTTCTGTGCCCTCCCGATTCTCGGGACTTCGTCGCCTTGCTCCTTGCATGCTCTCTGCCCCCAGCTCCTTGCTCCTTGCTCCCTGCTCCCTGCTCCCTGCTCCTTGCTCCCTGCTCCTTGCTCCATGCTCCTTGCTCCATGCTCCTTGCTCCATGCTATGAAAGGTCCTGCTCCCTCCTGATTAGCTTGGCCTTGCCTTTCCGGGTATATTTCTTCCTGTTTCGGTAAACCTTCGAGATGGTGAGCTTATCAATGCCAGCCTCTTGTGCTGCCTTGCGCACTGCGGTCTTATAGGCCCGCCGCTTATCCTTCTCGCTTAGCTGTGCCTTCTTTATTTTCATCGCTCTGAGGTAATTCTCTCAATTTTATTCAGTAGTGCCCGACTAAAATAATAAAAAGAGGTGTACTCCCAAAAGGTTTCCCCAAATGTTGTAATTTGGTTTTTGCTTAAAGCAGGTACAACATGGGGAAGATTATAGACTTAAAACCGGAATGAGAATAATTAATTCAATAGTAAGAGACCTGTGGCTGGAAAAGATAATTATCAATTAATTCTTAATAATCCAAAAATGAAAAGAGTTCTGTTTTATTTGGCGTTCATGTTGTTAGCTCTTCCGGCCTGCAACAATCATCTGGTTAAGGTTCCTTCAGGCAATGAAGTTATAATGGGAATATTTGGAGGTATGGGTCCTGATGCTACAGCAGACCTATATCAGAAGGTTGTTGATGTAACACCTGCCAAAATAGACCAGGAGCATATTCCCACTATTATATTCAGCAATCCAACAGTTCCTGACAGAACCGCTTCAATACAAGGGAGTGATGGAGGTGAACTGATAAAGCCTTATCTCAGGTTCAGTGTAAGAAAACTGGAGTCAGCCGGAGCCTCATTTATTGCTATACCATGTAATACAGTACATTATTATTATGATTTTATGCAGGAATCAGTCAATATCCCGATTATCAATATGATAAGGGAAACAGCAATTGAAATAGCCAGGAATTACCCGAATGTTAAAAAGGTAGGCCTGTTGGCAACTACTGGTACCATTGGCACGGGTTTGTATAATAAAGAGCTTGAGGCGAAAGGTTTTGAGGTGATTACTCCTGATGATTCAATAGAGGTCAACATGGTTATGAAGGCGATCTATGGTTTTAAATCCAAGACCGACCCACAGGTAAATGAGGATTTGCTTTCTATCGCCGGTCAGCATCTTGCTGACAAGGGAGCTGAGATTATCGTGCTGGGCTGCACTGAGATACCACTTATATATAACCCTGCCAGAGTAGATCTTCCTATGGTTAGTGCCTCAAAGGTGCTGTTAGACAGATCTATTGAGATGTATAAAGCTTTAAGCGGAGTATCATGGGAGTAATACTCACATTTGATCAGTATACTGGATTCATCTGAAGATCTGGAACTTTTTCCTGATATCGCTTGCCGGAAATCACAAATACTGTTCTAGCTCTACACATTTTCGGCGATATTGTGCATGAATATTAAAAAATTGTATCTTTCGCCAAATTAAAGAATTTGCAAATCATGAAAAAACTGTTATTCACTCTTATTCTGGCAGCCTTTATTCTGCCTTATGCCACTGCTCAGGCTAGCCTGGAAATAGGCAAGAAAGCTCCTGAATGGACCTTCACTGATGCAGATAAAAAGCCATTTACCATGGATTCATGGCCGGGCAAGGTTCTCCAGATAAACTACGTCGATCCTGATGAATCTGATCTCAACGATGCATTCAATGACGCTATTAACAAGGCGACAGACGTGGACAAGACCATTGACCGTGATTACTTCAAAGGCTTCGGGATAGTCGACTGCAAATCAACCTGGAAGCCTACAGGACTGGTGCGCATGATTGCCGGTAAAAAGGCAAAGAAATATGATACTACCATACTCTTCGATTATGACGCAACATTACAGAATGACTGGGGCATGCCGAAAGACAGCTACACCATTGTCATCGTTGATAAGAACCGAATCGTCAGGGGTGTTTACAAGGGGAAGATAGCCGACTCTGAGATTCCGGCCATAATTGACCTTGTCGTCAAGCTGACAAAAGAATAAGAGGATATATTAAAAGTCAATTTATCTTCTGATGAATTGATTTTTGAAAATATTCTCTCAGAAAGAAATAAAACAAAAAGAGGCTGTCTTTAATTAATGAGACAGCCTCTTTTTATGTTTTTAATTTTTGTGATTCAGGTTGTTTCCATCACGTCGCCACATGCATATCACTTGGAGAGCAATCAGTTAAGTTTAAATCTGATTCTCAGGATACCTTCGTTGAAATCTGCAGATGTTATAAAAAATGCTCCTATCTCCGATGTGTTAGAGACATGCTGTCCGATGCATGGACACTCATCAAAGTTTCCTACTTTGATTACCCGTATAAAATCCCCGGCATCATCTGGCAACTTACCTGTGAAGTACTTTTTGTCGGCCTCCCTCCTGCTGACCATCTCCTCTCCCACCGGTATCTTAAGCTTAATTATCTCATTCACTGTCCTTTCTACTGCCGCTACCTCCTTATCCGACAGTCCTTTCTTTATGCGGTAGTCACACTTACTCTTCCTGCTTTCAATATGACTATTGAATGATCGTCCGCAGTGATACATTTTATCCATTACAGAGTTAAGGATATGCTCAGCAGTATGCATTGCGGGATTGTATTCTTTTCCTGACATGATGAATGTGTATCTGATAGAAAACGATTTGCCGGTGTTTATATTTTGCACGGCCTGGCAGTAAATACCCTCAGGGTTGCAAAATCACTATTTCGGCAGGCCTCTTCCGGCTGATAACTTCCTGATGGCAAGTTACATTTTATCTCCTTCGGGTACGGATCACCCACTCTTTTTCAGCAGCCAGATAGCTGATTGTCTGTGACCAGTCGCCCTCCATTGATTCGTATTTCTTTTCTTCCCTCCCGAGTGCTTCCTCATATTTATCCAGTGCCGCCTCTGCCTCGCTCCTGCGATCAAGTTTCAACAAAAGGAGAGCCTCCTGCCTGAATGCTCCGGGAGGCGGTTCCGCCATTCTGACGATCACCGATCGGACCACGGAGAGCGCATTCTCATCCTCTGCATCTGAGCCCGCAAGATTCATCATTGCCTGTGAAAGAAGCACCAGGTCATCAGCGGATGCCTCCCCGGAGGCGATATTCCTTTCAATAAGCCGCTGGCAAAGGAGGTATTGAGACTGGTTATAGGCGTTAAATGCATTGAAGGAGATCACCGGGGCGATTAATCTCTCATAATCAACTGAAAAATAATTAATTGTATCAGGAAAAGAAGCTGCGCGGTTGGCAGCACCAGGGAATAATCCCTGTGAGGTTCCCAGGTAGGAATTACCCATCAGCTCACCTGCCTTGAGAACTTTCCTGAACACCGAGCCCAGAACTGACGGCTCCTGCCCATACAATCTCATGACTGATATCACACACATATCTGCCGCCAGCTCCTGCTGCGCATTGTACCTTATAAAATTTCCCAGCGCCGGTTCATTTCCGGTGAGAAGCCAGTTGTAATAGTTTCTCAGATGATGATCCAGTGCATAGTGGGCTACCACTTGGGCCATCAGCGCCATCAGCTCTACCTCGCTGTTCACGGCAGTAATCATCCCCGTGGTGATAACCATAGTACCGTCAGGACCGACCCAGGCATCGGGCTGAATATCCGAGAGGATACGCAGACTGAGGAACCCGGGGCGCTTATCTGAATGCCGCAACGGGTAGACCTTCCTCAGGATACTGTATAGCCTTGCTTCAAGATAGCTGTCGATATAGATTGAATTGTTCTGCTGTGCAGTGCTCATGAAATCCCTCATCAATTCATCCATAGCATAGCGGTAACTCATATTATAACCGGATTTAAGCAGACCGTCATAGACCTCTGACTCCAGCATCTTTATCTGCCAAAGTGATTCAATATCATAGGGGACAAGGTTATATTGTCTGAGATCAGTATAGAGGATGCTTGCTGTTTTCCCTGTTGCTGTGTCAGGGGCAGTCTGGAGGGTCAGCAGTCCTCTGGTAAGGAGAACGTTATTAATTGTAATCACCTCACCGGTAGCACGATACCGTGCCTTCAGGTTCACGGGTATCTGGGAGAATGCCTCTGTTGAGGCCAATAAGAGAAATGAGATAAGCAGGATAATAGTTTTCTTCATGACCGGATTAATTATGATTCAGTTATGATCCCACAAAAACCGTGCTATAAGATAGTTTTGCATACCTGACTTATATAGTTCAGGGTCAGAGTTCTGTTGCATCTTCAATATCACGGCTGATGCTCTTTTTGAGCTGATAGAGATCCTGCTTCATTGAGGCGACAGTTCTGAGAAGTTGTTTCTCAGGCAGTACGGGATCGGGCAGCTCATCGCTAATGTAATGCACGAATTTCCATATCTCCCTGATATCATTGATTTGAACCTCAAAGGGTTCATAGAGAGGGTTGAGTGAGTACAGTACCAGCCGTCCGCCCTTTTCGATATTATTTTCCACTACCTTGAAGACTATACCTTCGTCAGTGGTAAGAATTATATAACCCTGTCCGCTTTTTATCTCATGCCAGTCCTGCAGAAACTCACCCGTCACCCATGACTTATCAGGTATGGGCAGCATGGAGTCGCCCCTGAGCTGGAAGGTTCGGTACTTGCGGTCATGTGAGAGGAATGGAAGGTTGAACAGTGGCAGGTCACCTATGAACTCAGGATCAGCATACCCGGTTGTATAGCCAGCCTTGGCCTTCTCGCTGACAAGCTCGATATTCTCGCGGTTGTCAGGGGCAACTGTAGTAGCAAGCACCCTGAGGTTACTGCCCTTTATATAGGCATCATATCCCCTCTCCAGCTCTCCCATCTGGCTCTCTGAGAAGCGGGTGAGATCAATCTTGAGCATGGTGTCAAGTGAGATGTTGTAGTAGCCCGAAAAGGCCACCAGGGCCTCAATGCCGGGCTGTGAGACACCGTTCTCATAACCGCTGAGAGTAGATCTCTTCATCTGCAGCGCCGATGCCACGTCGTCTTGCGTGCGCCCACGACGCTTTCTCAAAAATTTTATGTTCGATGTGAAATACATATTATAAATATTGATTATATTGTAATCATAAGTTTGATTAAATTCTAATCAAATATAAAATATATTTTTGAAACGGCAATGAAAAAAACAAAAAAAATGCAGCCTGGGGGGATGGAGCACAGGGCAGGGAGCATGGGGCATGGAGCATGGGGAAAGTCGGCAGTCTTCAGACCGCACGACTGCACGACCGCAAGACCTTCAGACTTGAGACCTTCCGACCTTAATTAGCCTGTAACCATGGACTCGCGCAGCATACTACATCTTGATCTTGACACCTTCTTTGTCTCTGTGGAGAGGGTGCGTGACAGTCGTCTCAACGGCCTTCCTGTTATCATTGGCGGCAGCTCCGACCGCGGTGTGGTCTCAAGCTGCAGCTATGAGGCGCGCAGCTTCGGTGTCAGTTCGGCAATGCCAATGAAGATGGCCCGTGCGATGTGTCCCGGGGCAGTCTTCATCCGCGGTGACATGGAGATGTACACGAAATATTCGAGAATGGTCACTGACATCATTGCTGAGAAAGCACCGCTATATGAAAAGGCTTCGGTGGATGAGCATTATATTGATCTTACGGGTATGGAGCGCTTTCACGGCTGCGCCCTCTGGTCGCATGAGCTGCGCAATACTATAATAAATGAGACGGGGTTGCCCATCTCGCTGGGTCTTTCCGTCAACAAGACCGTATCTAAGATTGCTACCGGAGAGGCCAAGCCCAACGGCGAGATAGAGGTGGCGCAGCAGCGTGTCATCCCTTTTCTTGACCCGCTCTCCATCAGGAAGATACCTATGATCGGGCAGAAGACCTACCATACGCTTCGCTCGATGGGCATCTCTACCATACAGACCCTGCGGAGCATACCGTCGGAGATGCTGGGGTCGCTCATGGGGCGGAACGGTACGGAGATATGGAAGAAAGCCAGTGGCATTGACAACACGCCAGTGATCAGCTACTCTGAGCAGAAGTCTATCAGCACCGAGCACACCTTTGAGCGTGACACCACCGATACTGTGATGCTTAACCAGCTGATAGTGAGCATGACTGAGAAGATAGCCTATGAGCTGCGCCATCAGGAGAAGCTGGCTTCATGCA
>CAYQNT010000014.1:29096-36700 GCA_964418865.1 uncultured Rikenella sp. | reverse complement strand
AGGTAGACATTGATCCCAATGCAATGAAGTCATATGGGGTTACTGTTATGGAAATAATGAATGCTGTGAAAAACAGCAACCTGGACATTGGAGCAGAAACTATTGAATTAAATAAAGTTGAATATGTTGTCCGGGGACTGGGTTATATTAAAAGCCTGGATGACCTGAAGAGCGCAGTTGTTTCTGTAAGAAATAATGTTCCTGTTAGGATTAGTGACGTTGCAAAGGTAAGTTTTGGCCCTGCCACACGCCGCGGGGGATTGGATAAGAGCGGTGCGGAGGCAGCGGGTGCAGTAGTCGTTGCTCGCTACGGATCTAATCCAATGGAGGTTATTAATAATGTAAAAGCAAAGATTAAAGAACTTGATCCTGGTTTGCCGAGTAAAACCCTCGCCGACGGATCAGTCTCAAAGGTTACGGTTGTGCCATTTTATGATCGCACCGGACTCATCCAGGAGACAATCGGTACTCTTGAATCAGCACTAACGCATGAGATACTCATAAGCATAATTGTGATTATTGTGCTGTTATTCAATCTCCGTGCATCCATAATCATTTCAAGCCTGCTGCCCGCTGCCGTTCTTATGACATTCATTGTGATGCGTCTGACAGGTGTGGAGGCAAATATTGTTGCTTTATCCGGTATTGTTATTGCAATTGGAGTGATGGTGGATGTCGGGATCATTTTTGTGGAGAATATCTTCAGGCATCTCGAGTTACCGGAAAATCAGGGAGTAAAGGGTGCTCCCCTGCGAAATGTTATATATAATGCTACGATAGAGGTGTCTCCTGCTGTGATTACAGCACTTGCTACCACCGTTGTCAGCTTTTTACCAGTCTTTGCAATGGAAGCTGCTGAAGGGAAATTATTCAGGCCACTCGCCTTCACTAAGACATTTGCACTTCTCTCTTCCTTTGTCCTGGGTATTGTTGTTCTTCCCATGTTTGCCGATATAATATTTTCCATCCGATTTGATAAGCGCCGGGTCAGTCTGATATTCAATACGCTACTCATTCTGGCAGGTTTATTCTTCACAATCTTCTGGGGTACATGGCCAGCTTTAGCTCTGGTTTTGATTGGACTAAATAATCTCATTGAATTCAAAAGGCCTGAAAATCGTAAAAAGCTGCATAATTTTATCAATATCGCAATAACTGTACTGGTTGCTGCTTATTATCTCACCCACGCATGGCTACCACTGGGTGCACATAACTCTTTTATTGAAAACTTTCTTTTTGTTGCAGGTATTGTAGGCTTCGTGATTACACTGTTAATGGTGATGGTGCATTTTTATGAACCAGTTCTGCGATGGTGTCTGAGGAATAAATGGAAATTCCTTCTGCTTCCGGCAGCAACATTTTTGCTGGGGATAACAGTCTGGCTAGGCTTTAATAAAACATTCGGATTTATTGCTACAGGAATAGAGGGAACTGGTCTGAAGATCAGGCAAACATCACTTTGGCAGGCACCATCAAGAATTTTTCCGGGTGTAGGCAAAGAATTTATGCCCTCCCTCGATGAAGGCTCCTTCCTATTAATGCCAACCAGTATGCCTCATGCCGGTATTGAGCAAAATGTCGACTATGTCAGAATGCTTGATAAGAGGTTAGAATCAATTCCTGAAGTGGAAGTTGCGGTAGGGAAATGGGGAAGAGTAAACTCTGCACTCGATCCAGCCCCTGTTCAAATGTTCGAAAACACAATTAATTATAAACCCGAATATGTTCTGGATGTTGACGGACACCGAATGCGATTCAAAAAAGATAAAGAAGGGAATTTTTTGTTGTCTGACCATTCAGTTTTTAATCCGGAGAAAGATAACCTTAAGAATCTTGATACTAAGCTGCTTATACCGGATGATAATGGCGATTACTTCAGGCAGTGGCGACCAGGTATTAAAAAGCCTGACGATATATGGAATGAGATTGTAAAAGTGACCAATTTGCCAGGGCTCACCTCTGCTCCAAAGCTGCAGCCTATTCAAACGCGTCTGGTGATGCTTTCCACAGGAATGCGTGCTCCTATGGGACTAAAGGTTTATGGACCCAGCCTTGAAACTATAGAGGAAGCGGGTCTCGAATTTGAGAAAATTCTGAAAGAAGTTCCTTCAATAATTCCTTCCTCGGTGTTTTACGACCGTGCTGTAGGTGCGCCATATATTGAGATTAAACTAAACCGTGAAGCCATTGCCAGATATGGCATGACTATTACAGAAGTTCAGGATGTCTTGCAAAGTGCTGTTGGTGGAATGACCTTAACAACAACCGTTGAGGGTCGGGAAAGATTTCCGGTAAGGGTAAGGTATCCGCGTGAATTGCGCACCACACCCGATGATCTTAAGAAAATACTGGTCCCCTCCATGACCGGAGTACAGGTACCATTGGGAGAACTTGCAGATATGCAGTATACAAAGGGCCCGCAGATGATCCGTAGCGAAAATACTTTCCTTACAGGATATGTAATCTTCGACCAGCAGCCCGGATTAGCCGAAGTTGATGTTGTTGAGAAGACTGATGCATTCATAAAGTCAGAGATTGACTCTGGTGGGTTGAAGCTGCCGGCAGGTGTTTCATATAAGTTTGCCGGAAACTATGAACAACAGATAAGAGCAACAAAACGACTATCGGTTGTAATCCCGATAAGCCTTGCGCTGGTATTTATGCTGCTTTTCTTCCAGTTTAAAACTGTTACTGCTTCGGCAATTCACTTTTCAGGTGTGTTTGTGGCATTTGCCGGTGGGTTTATCATGATCTGGCTGTATGGTCAGCCGTGGTTCCTGGACTTCTCATTGTCAGGTATCAATATGCGTGATCTGTTCCAGATGCATACCGTTAATTTGAGTGTGGCGGTTTGGGTCGGTTTTATTGCTTTGTTCGGCATTTCAACCAATGATGGGGTAATTATGGGGACATATATTCACCAGGTGTTTGAAGACCTGAAACCTGAGAATGTTCATGATGTTCGTGAGGCGGTTGTTATGGCTGGGAAAAAAAGAGTAAGACCGGCAATGATGACTGCAGCCGTAGCTATTATTGCCTTGTTACCAGTTTTAACTTCAACCGGTAAAGGTGCTGATATTATGGTGCCGATGGCCATTCCTACGTTTGGAGGGATGATCATTCAGATTATGACAATGTTTGTCGTTCCGGTATTTCAGAGCATATGGAGGGAAGGTGAGGTAAAAAAACACAACAAAACAGACTTGCAGAATGTCTCAAGCTAATCATGTCATCTGAGCACATTAGCAACTAATATTCAGTATAATGAAACGATTTAATAAATACTTATTCTTAATAATAACCATTGCAGGACTTGCCATGGTAACCGGCTATTCTCAGGATTCGCTCTCCTTCTATCTTGAGCAGGCGGCGCTGAATAACCCGGGAGTAAAAGTCAGATACCTGGAATATTCTGCAGCATTGGAAAAGGTTCCCCAGGCAGGGACCCTGCCCGATCCCTCCATGCAATTCGGCTATTTCATTAAACCGATGGAACTTCTGGGTGGAAATCAGATAGGAGATGTGAGTTTAATGCAGATGTTCCCATGGTTTGGCACATTGAAAGCAGCTAAAGATGAAGCATCAAAGATGGCACTCGCAAAATTTGAAAACTTCAAAGACACTAAGGAACAACTATATTTTGCTGTTAAATCGTCATACTATAAGGTTTATCGTACAATTAAAAAGATCGAGATAGCCAAAAAGAACCTTGAAATATTGCATTCACTGGAACAACTGGCATTGATCAAATTCCGTACAGGTGGTAATATCAATTCTTCAAATGGTAGAAGTTCAATGCCTTCGGGAATAAATACCTCTTCCTCAGGGTCGTCCGGAATGGGTAACACGGGTATGTCAAGCCAGGGCAATGTGGGTCAAAGTTCTATGACAGCTTCATCAGGCATCTCCACAATGTCATCTTCTGGCGAAACCATGGGAGTCTCAATGGGTGGAAACGGGAAAGATGATATGGTAAATCTGCTTCGTGTACAGATTGAAATCCACGAGCTGGAGAATCGGATTGCTCTTTTAGAGGAACAGCTGAAAACAGATAAAATCAGTTTTAACAGGTTTCTGAACCGCCCTTCATTAACTGAAGTATTTACCGGAGACACACTCATTCAGGCCCCACTGCCCTCAAATATTCCTTCTTTGGCAGATAGCCTGGTCAATCACCCAATGGTAAAGATGTACGAAGCTGAGGCTGAAGCTAATGTAGCAAAACTTCAAATGGTGAAAAAGATGGGCTATCCTATGTTCGGTGTAGGCCTTGATTATATGTTGATTCAAAAAGGAGATGGTAATGCAACGATGATGAATGGAAAAGATATGGCAATGCCCATGGTTTCACTTACTCTTCCAATCTACAGGAAGAAATACAGATCTATGCGCAATGAGGCAGAATTTTTAAGAGATGCAGCCTCCCTATCAGCAGAGAATGTAAACAATAATCTACGTGTAAATTTTCAGCAAACCATGCAAAACTTAAATGATGCCGGGAGGCGTGTGAAACTTTACGCTGATCAGTCCCTTTTGGCCGACAAAAGCATTCAGTTACTAATCGCTTCCTTTTCATCTGGTGGAGCAGACTTCGTTGAAGTGCTAAGAATGCAACAACAACTTCTCGATTATCAGTTCAAACAGGTTGAAGCCGTAGTTGATAAAAACAGTTCAATTGCTGAATTAGTCTATTTAACGGGAAGCAATTAAAAGAAATAAAGGCAATTAATAAGTCAATCATGAACGTAAAAAAAATGAGTCTCAATAAATATATTCTCTGGGCAGTACTGGTACTGGCAGGGTTTATAGCAGGTGGAATTATTTTCCACAAACCCCATGAAGAAAAAACAGAGCAGGAACTGCTGGTAAAAGATAGCCAGGAAACTATCTGGACCTGTGCTATGCATCCCCAGATAAGAATGGATCATCCGGGGAAATGCCCCATATGCGGAATGGATCTTATTCCTCTTGTTCAAAGCACAGCACCGGTTGATCCCGATGCAATTGTTATGACTGAAGAAGGTATAAAGCTTGCCGAGGTTCAGACGAGTATCGTTTCCCGTCAGATACCCTTAAAAGAGGTTCGCCTGTATGGAAAAATTCAGGCCGACGAACGACGTATTCAAACTCAGCCGGCTTATGTTCCCGGGCGCATTGAGAAACTTCTGGTGAATTTCACCGGAGAAGAAGTCAAACAAGGAGAGCCCATAGCCCAGGTATATTCCCCTGACCTGATCGCTGCTCAGGAAGAACTTCTTGAGGCTGTTAAAATGAAGGAGATGCAACCTGGTATCCTTGATGCCGCCAGAGAAAAATTGCATCAGTGGAAGTTAACTGAGAGCCAGATCTCAGATATTGAAGAAAGAGGAATTGTAAAATCAATATTTGACGTCAACGCTTCTGTCTCCGGAATAGTTATCAGTAAACGTGTAAACACGGGCGACTATGTTTCACAGGGCACACCGTTGTATGAGATTGCTGATCTGTCACATGTCTGGGCATTATTCGATGCATATGAGAGTGACCTTCCGTGGATAAAGAAAGGAGACAAAATCACATTTACACTTCAGTCTCAACCAGGTAAAGAATTTAATGGTAACATCTCTTTTATTGACCCGGTAATTGACCCGCAGACACGTGTAGCAAGAGTGCGGGTCGAAATATCTAATCCTGACAATATCCTCAAACCGGAAATGTTCACAACCGGTATTGTGGCTGCACATCTGAAAAAGGCCGGGAAAGATCTGGTAATTCCACAATCAGCAGTTTTGTGGACAGGCACACGATCTGTAGTTTATGTTAAACTGCCAGAAGCAAAAGAGCCTACTTTTGTTATAAGGGAAATAACACTGGGGCCATCCATGAGTAATAATTATGTAGTCCTCAATGGGTTGATGGAAGGCGAAGAAATTGTTACCAATGGGACTTTCAGTGTGGATGCTTCAGCCCAGCTTGCTGGGAAACCAAGCATGATGAATCCTGCAGGTGGGAAGACCAATACCATGCCTGGAATGATTATGCAACTCAACATTGTCTATAACAAATACATCACTTTAAAAAATGCGTTTGTCCAGAGCGATGAAAAGAAGGTAAAGCAGTACTCAAAAGATCTACAGCAGGCCCTTGTAAAGGTGGATATGAAACTTCTGAAAGGCGAAGCAATGACACAATGGATGAATCTGTCGGCGAATCTCAACAATCAAATTGACCAGATTGCATCATCAGACGATTTAGACGCTCAGCGAAAGACATTTTCCGCTTTCAATGATGGCTTCTACAAAACGATAAAAACATTCGGATTAATGAGTAAAACAGTCTATTACCAGTTTTGTCCGATGTACAATAACGGGAACGGGGCTTTCTGGTTAAGTGATACAAAAGATATCCGCAATCCATATTACGGAGACGCGATGCTTACATGTGGTGAAACGAAAGAAACACTAAAGTATTGACATCAAAGAGTTACCAGACCGCGTTTAAAAAGGGATAATTGAGCTGCTCTAAAAGTAATTTAGCAGCCTGGTCAATAGCTCCGGAAAAATCCCTACTCCCAGTAAGATAATAGTTATACTGGCAAATACGAATCCATACAAAAGGCCAACCCGTGAAGTTTCTTCCGTTGATTCAGCCTTACTGAACATAGCGACAATGATTCGCAAATAGTAAAACAGACCAATAATACTGGTTACAACCAAGACAATGGAAAGCAACCATAGCTCCTGGCCAATACCTGCCACCAGAAGGTAAAACTTACTCATGAAGCCGGCAGTTAAGGGTATCCCTGCAAGTGAAAACAGCATAACCGTAAACGCGATCGCTGTGCCTGGCCTGCTCCAGAACAAACCTTTATAATGATCAAGGGATGATGCATCGCCGTCAGTTTCAGAAAGGAATGAAACAACAGCAAAAGCTCCTGTTATGGTAACCATATATACTACCAGATAAAATGCAAAAGCCTGTTGGCCTGTTTTGTCTCCTGAGAGAAATGCTATTAAGAGGTACCCGAGGTGTGCAATGGAGGAATAGGCCAGTATTTTTTTAACATTCTTCTCATTTAAAGCCATCAGGTTTCCAATAAGCATTGACAAGGCAGAGATGACAGTGATGAATATCAGGAAGGAATTAACTTTCAGTATCTCCGATTCATAGATAAATCTCATAAAAAAAGCAAAAACACCAGCCTTTGAAACGGTAGCTACGAAAGCGCTTACCGGTGCAGGCGCACCTTCATACACATCAGGTGTCCATAAATGAAAGGGTACAAGAGCAAGCTTAAACCCAATGCCGCCCATCATGAACGCTATGCCGGCCAGCCCTATGATATTCAGGTTCGCAGTACGAAAATATGGAACCAGATCAGGGAAATACATGCTGCCTGAGCCTGAATAAATCAATGCCATTCCAAAAAGCAGGAAGGATGAGGAGACCGCAGCAATAATCAGGTATTTTATGCCGGCTTCAATGGAGTGTTCACGATGCCTTAAAAACGCAACTAAGACGTACAGGGAGGTGCTAAGCAGCTCAAGTCCCAGAAAGAATGTAATGAAATGGCGACTGGAGACCAGAACTGTTGATCCCAGGGTAGCCAGTATCATCAATATGTA
>CAYQNT010000014.1:0-29086 GCA_964418865.1 uncultured Rikenella sp. | reverse complement strand
TAATACTCCTCAATATCTTCTGCCCTGCTCTCAATGTAAGGATATGAAATAAGCATGATGTAGACTGTTACAATCATGATCAGGCCGGAAAAGAACATGCTGAATCCATCGCGGATAAAAATGCCGGATATTTCATTTTGCCCATGATTAAAAAATAGAGACGCAAATGAAGCCATGACAAACAGTATGGCTATGACAGCGGTGAAGAGATGGTTCCTTCTGACAGCAATTGACAGAAGCAGAACAATAGCGCCAGCCGCGAGGATTATTTGCGGCATCAGGGAAAGAAGGTCAATTCTGTCCATATGCAACCTCCTTCCCGGTCATTGGTGAATCGTTCAGCTCACCTGTAGTATTAAAAACAGGCCAGGCTTCATTAACAGACTGCATGGTATAGCTTTCGTTATGGAATGATTCACCGGCGTTCAGATGATCACTCCCTAGGAACATTTCCGTATTAACCGGTGTGGCGAGGGTTCTGAAAACCGTGCGGGGAAATATTCCGAAATAAACCAGTGGAATCAACAGGCAACCAAGGATTAGTATCTCCCTGACATTTATATCATGTGTCTTGTAAGTGGTCAGCTTCGGACCAAAAAAGACCTTCTGCATAAGCCTCAGTGAATATATTACCGAGAAGATCAAACCAAGGCTGGCAAGAATGGCCAAAAGTGGATTGGAAAGGTAGGTTCCTAAAAGGACCATGAATTCGGCCACAAAATTTGCAAGTGCAGGCAAACCCAGGGAAGCCATCACAAAGACGTAGGAAAAGCCACCCAGTCCGGGCATATCGTCCCACAGCCCACCCATGCTCTTCATCTCACGTGTATGCAGCCTCTCCTGAATAATCCCGGCAATAACAAACAAGCCTCCCGTGCTCAGTGCATGGGCAATAATCTGCATTACTGCGCCCCTGAAGGCGAGACTATTAAATGAATATAATCCAAGTATAATGAACCCCATATGGCTTACGCTTGTATATGCCACAAGCCGTTTTAAATCTGTCTGGGCAAAGGCAAGCTTCGCTCCGTACAAGATTCCAAGAACACCGACGGCCATGGCAAAAGGGGCAATGTGCAGCGACAGATCGGGGAAGAGCGGTACAACAATCCGGATCAGACCGTAGACGCCGGTTTTCAACATAAGCCCGGCCAGAATGATACTGCCTGCCGTAGGGGCTTCAGTATGTGCATCCGGAAGCCACGAATGCAAAGGTATAGCCGGTATCTTCACACCAAATGCAATCAGAAACCCTGCCATGAACAGGCCGGCCCATGGAGAGGCGGAGGATGTCTTTATAAGCTCCATAATATCAAAGGTGCGTACGCCTGTTATTCCTGCATGGTGGAAGTAAAGCCCAAGAATAGACAATAGCATCAGAAGCCCGCCACCCTGAGTAAACAGGAAGAACTTGTAAGATGCATAGACCCGGTTTTCATGACCCCATATTGCGATCAGAAAGTACATGGGTATCAGCATTACTTCCCAGAAGAAATAAAAGAGGAAAAGATCTTCCGCGAGAAAAACACCGGAGATGCCGGCCAGGATAAACAGGATGTTGAAATGGAAAAAGCCTGTTCTCAGCTTTATCTCATTCCATGAAATCAGAACAGACAGAATTCCCAGAAAGTTGGTAAGCAGCAGCAACAGCAGGCTCAGGCCGTCCATGGCCAGATGGAAACGGATGCCGAAAAATGGTATCCATTGACGATCAAATTCCAGAAACCATTGATTGTTCAAACCAGCGCCGGCTGAAGTCAGACTTTTCACCCAAATTACAACCAACAGCACGCTGGTTGCCAGGAGCGCGGCCAAAGCAATCCATCGAGGGGCTTCCTTATGCAATCTGCCTGCCATCCAGGAAATTAATCCTGAAAACATTAATATGCCAAGTATCCAAGCCAGTATCATAGAAACATAATTATTGCAATACCAAGAATAACTCCTCCGGTAATAAAGGCCAGATACCACCGTAACCGACCAGTCTGAGTCAGCACAGACCACTCATTTAATGAGCTGACCCCCTTTGCTATCCCGTTGTATAAGAGATCAATGAAATCCTTTTTATTAATCTCTGCGATAAAAACAAACGGCCGCACAAAAATCGTATCATAAAACTTATCAAAGGCCCAGCCGTTAAGCCATAGTTTGTAAAAGAAGCTGCCTGTCCCGGTCTGTTTGAGATTATAGGTTACCTCAGGTTTTCGCATGTAGAAATACCATGCTGAGAAAATTCCGCCGAACACAACCAGTCCGGAAATAACAGGCATTATAAATTCCAGTGATGCCTCTCCCGCCTGCTTGAACTCCGGCAGGCTGAAAGCCATAAATCGGGAAAAGAGATGGAAGGGTGACATTTCAATATAGCCTGCTATAATTGAAAGGAGAGCCAGGATTGCAAGTGGAACAGTGAGAGCCTTTGAATTAATTTGCTGAGGTACAATTTTCATATCTCCAAAGAAGGTAAGTATTACCATCCGGGATGTATAGAGTGCAGTCAGGCCCGCTCCTGCAAGCCCCGCGATCCATAAGATGGTCCCCGCATGGGGAGAGAGAAAGGTATCGAGAAGGATCTTGTCTTTACTGAAAAATCCGGCAGTAACCAGTGGCAATGCCGAGAGGGAGGCCGCTCCTGCAATGAATGTATAAAAAACCAGAGGCATCTTTTTACGTAAGCCGCCCATCTTAAACATGTCATGTTCATGTTTAAGACTGATGATGACCACTCCTGCTGCAAGGAATAGCAGGGCTTTAAAAAAGGCATGAACAAAGAAATGAAAGATAGATGCCGACCATGCTCCTACCCCCAGTGCAAGGAACATGTATCCAATCTGGGAAATGGTAGAATATGCCAGTACTCTTTTGATATCTCGTTGAACCAATGCACTGAAACCAGCCAGCAGTAATAACAGGGCACCCAGTACAGCTATCAGAAGCATCACTCCCGGCGCCAGGCTGAATATCAGATGAGTTCTTGCGATCAGGTAAACGCCGGCGGTTACCATTGTTGCTGCATGAATAAGGGCACTTACCGGGGAGGGCCCGGCCATGGCATCCGGCAACCATGTCTGAAGGGGCAGCTGAGCAGATTTACCTACCGCTCCTCCCAGCAGAAGAAGCGAAGCTATTTTGGCATCTGTAGAGCCTGATATCCATTCCAGGGAGACAGAATGCAGTATTTGATTAACATTTAAGGTGCCAAAAGAACGAAACAGGAAGAACAGGCCTATTGCCATAGCTGTGTCGCCTATCCGGGTAACAACAAAGGCTTTACGGCCGGCATATCCATTTTGCGGATCTTTATACCAGAACCCTATCAGGAGATATGAACAGAGTCCAACACCCTCCCATCCAAGATATAAAAGAAGAAGATTGTCTGCCATAACCAGAATCAACATGGAGGCCATAAACAGATTCATCCATGCGAAATACCGGACAATCCCTTCATCATCCTTCATGAAAGATGCAGAATAGAGATGAATTAGAAATCCAACAAAACAGACAGTGAAAACAAAAACCAGGCTGAGGCTATCCAGGTAAAAGCCAAAGCTTGAGGAAAATCCCGGCACATCGATCCATGTTCCAAGCTCCTGACTGAATGACTGGCTGGTGCCAATCCCTGTAATAAATTCTATCCCTATAAAAACAGTAATGAGGGTACTTATAGCAACCGTCGATACCCCAATTACCGCTGAGGTTTTAGGTGCGAGCCACTTACTGCCGATACTCAGAATGAGAAATCCGGCCAGAGGCAAAAAGGGTATGGTCCATAGCAAATTCAGCATCCCTAACCCGGTTTAATTTTACTTACTTCGTCTGCGTCCATTGTCTTAAGGTTATGATATATTCTCAGAATGAGGGCGAGCCCAACGGAAACTTCTGCTGCCGCCATGGTAAGAATAAAAATGAACATCACCTGTCCATCGGCCTGCATCCATCGTGCCCCGGCAACAACAAAGGCAAATCCGGCGGCATTTAACATTATCTCGACAGAAAGGAGAATATAAACTAGATTCTTACGCCCCAGCGTCCCGGCCAGTCCAACCAGAAATAGCAGAGTGGCAACGATAAGAGCATGTTCCATCGGTATATTAATCATACAGACCCTCCTTGTAAATAACGGTGTTTTACCAGGCTTTTTCGTTTCCCCAGGTGATAGGCTCCCAGTATCCCTGCAGTAATAAGAAGTGCAGCAAGCTCAACACCAATAATATACTTTCCGTACAGGGCAATTCCAACTTCTCTGGCACCAATCTCCCCTCCCGGAAGAGTGTTAATCCCGGAAGAGACTATTATCACTATTACCTCCACTGCCAGCACAAGTGCCAAAATTGAAGGGCCAATCCATACCCGCGGACGCATCCATGTTTTTTCGAGCTTTTCCGACTCTTCTCCAAGGTTTAGCATCATGGTTACAAAAACGAATAAGACCATGATTGCTCCCGCATAAATGATAATCTCCAGTGCAGCAACAAAGGGCGCACCGAGGATGAAAAATATCAGGGCAACAGATATAAGAGATATGATCATATAAAGCAAAGCAGTGAAGGCATTTTTCCGGGTTATAACCATCAGGCTGGAAAGGATTGCAATGACGGAAGAGATGTAAAATGTTGCTGTCATGGCATTAGGGTTTTAAAATCCGCCGGCTTTTCTTCATTCATTGATTCCCCTTTGCCCTTGCCTTTAATTGTCGTTCCGGAAACCTTGTAATAATTATATCCATGGTATTTGCCCTGGCCTGAGATGAGAAGATCACCCTTTTCATAAACCATATTATTCCGGTTGTATTCACTCATCTCTACATCAGGGGTAAGCTGGATAGCATAGGTAGGACAAGCATCCTCGCAAAAGCCGCAAAATATACAACGGGAAAAATTAATCCTGAAAAATTCAGGGTATCTTCTCCCATACTCGTCTTCGGTTGCCTGCAGAGAAATACAATCAACCGGACAGACTGCTGCACATAAATAACAAGCGACGCATCGTTCACCCCCATCAGGATCGCGACTAAGGATAATCCTGCCCCTGTATCTTGGCGGTAAGGGAATCTTTTCTTCAGGGTATTCAACAGTGACTTTCTTCCTGAACAAATGAATGAAGACAATCCATAAGCTTCTTAAAATACTAATCATATGCTAAATTTTTCATCGTATTAAACTTCTAATTTCATTGGTATGACAGAGCCGCACATGTTTTTGAAATTAAATCTGTTTGTGTTTTCACAACTTGTGGGGTTCGTTATAACTCTGTACATTTCTTTGAGCCTCTGTTTTCAATATTTTATCCTATTCAATATCACCGGTTTTTATTTATACTTTTTAATTACCTATCAATAAGACAATTGCCCCGGTAACGAGAATGTTTAAAAGTGCTATTGGCAATAAGACTTTCCATCCATATCCCAGCAACTGATCGTAACGCGGACGGGGTTGTGAGCCTCTGAGCAGGATAAAAATGGAGATAAAGATGAATGTCTTGAGAAAGAACCATACTATACCCGGCAAAAATGCAGGGCCAAGCCATCCGCCAAAGAACAGGGTTGTTATCATAGACGATATCAGAACAATCCCAAGATATTCACCTACGAAAAACATCCCGAACTTCATCCCTGAATATTCCGAGTGATAACCTGCCACCAGTTCACTTTCTGATTCCGGAATGTCAAAGGGGAGCCGGTGAGTCTCCGCGAGGCCGGCAACAAAAAATATTACGAATCCGGCAAATTGCGGAATTACATTCCATAGCCCTTTTTGTGCCTCAACAATCTCTCTGAGATTAAATGAGTTGGCAAGCATTACAACCCCCATAAGCGACAACCCCATGAACACTTCATATGTTATCATCTGAGAAGCTCCTCTCATGGCACCGAGCAGTGAATACTTGTTATTTGAAGACCAGCCTGCAAGCACAATGCTATATGCACCAAGCGATGACATGGCAAGAAAAAACAGCAACCCCACGTTCAGATCTGCCACAATAATGGTCGGGCCAAAAGGAATCACGGAGAAGCTCATCAGAATGGTGAACATGGTTATTGTGGGAGCAACAACAAATATCAACCGACTGCTAAACGGAGGGAGCCAATCTTCCTTGAAGAAAATCTTCACTACGTCTGCCAGTGGCTGCAACAGACCCATTGGCCCCACCCTGTTAGGCCCCTGCCTGTCCTGTACCCACCCCAACAGCCTGCGCTCATACCATATCAGGCCGGCTGCCAGTGATAGGGACACAATCAGCACCCCCAGAACAATCCATATCCAGTTTACATTGGGTTCCATAAGAACTACAGATTTCTATAAATCCTTTTAATCATCTTCCTTCCTTTCATACACGCAGGCTTTGCCATGCTTCCAGTTTAACAAACGACATCTGCCCCAGTCCAACCGGTATTCCAACACAGTCATCAGGTATACCCTTCAAAACCCGTAATTTAATCCCTTGAGTGAGTTCGTCTCCGGCAGGCCTTATTAATGTTGATTCATCCCATCCCATTTTTTTGGCAGATACCGGATTAACCGCGATATATGGCTGAGGGACAAGCTCCGTTATTCCTCCTTCCACCACACTTAGTTCATCAGAGCCGAAAATATGGTAAAGCGGCAGTACCTTCCAATCTCCTTCCTGTATACCTCCGTGGTGCGTGCCAGCGCTTAAATCCATCTTATAATACTCTCCGTTCAGATTTCCGGGCTTCCTGTTTCTCAGGATGCATAATTGTGGAATTTCTCTTCGAAGGTCTCCTCCTATCTCAATCTGAAATTTGTTGACAGCCTGAACTGAATTCCATCCCGGACTCCAGAAGAACGGCGTCAATGGAGCAGCCGGTGTTCCATGATAGCCCTCCATGCTAAAACTCATCGGACTCTCCTGGTCTTGCGGCGGCGTAGGCTCATGAACCGACTCGTTGGCGTGCATGGCAGTCCTGCCACTATAGCGATGAGGCTCACGGGCAACCTTTTGCGCTCCCTCACGGAAGGTTAAAGGTGTAACATTATCAGCGAGGCCTTTAAAAATGTCGTAATCCCTTTCGATTGCTTCACTATAATCAAAAATATCTTTCAGCCCGGCCAGCGGGTTCGTGGCAACATTTTCAGACAAGGCCTGCATCCATTGCCATCCGGAGCGCACCTCTCCCTCCTTTACAAACACTTTGTAAAAACGCTGAACCCTCCCCTCGTTATTTACCAGATGGCCATCCGACTCGTATACTGTAGCCGCAGGAAGAAGGTAATCAGCCTTACTTGTTGTGCTGTTCATCAGGCTATCTATGGCTATGATGTTTTTAAATGATTTGAGTAACTGATCTACCTCCTGTGCCGGAGCTTTTCTATAAAGATCATTTTCAAGTATCACCAGAGAGTCATGATGCAATTCTCCATTACCAATATCTGATAACTTTTTCCCGTCAAGCAATGTCAGGCCCAGGGAATTTGCTTCCTGGAAGGTCAGGCATAACCCTGTTTTCCTGCCTTGTTTTGCACGCGCTTCGGAAATATTGAATGCTGCCTTGAGTATATTCCCGTTAAGAGAGGATGTTCCGGAAATAATGACTGCATTCTCCGCCTCCATCAGACTGCCGGCAATTGTCTTTGCTATCTGAGAGTATTCCTCGCTCAGATTTTTAGGCAGAGCATTTGCGCTATCCAAAAAATGAGCAATGGCAAAACCGAGAATTCCAATGTTCTCAGGATCAGCATGAAGATTTATCAGGGCAAGTTCATCAAGCTTTGTCTCAGCCGGGGTGATATTAAAAAGTGGCCCCTTTTCCTGTTGAAGGGCATCGCGAACTGTTTTGTCATCCCAGCGGTGAACATGTATATCTTCAAGCCGCTCCATTGGCCTTTGCCGTACCGACTGGCGTACTGCGAGAGCAATCATTGGCGCAGTGTTCGTAACATCCTCCCCGAGGATAAGTACGCATTTGGAATTTTCTATATCCCTGAGGGAGTATTTGTCCGCTGAAGAATTCTTCAATATCTCTGCGGCAATATGATTAAGTTCATAATCAGAATCAGACACGCCAAGATAAAAATTATCAGCACCTACAAGGGTCTTCAATGCGTAGTTCGATTCCAGCGATGCCCTTCCGGAGCCGATCCCTGTGACAACCGTACTGTCATTCAGAATATCTTTTAATCCCAGTTGAACCTCCTGAAGCCCGGGATGGCTGAAGCCGGTTTCCGACTGAGCATCTTTTACTGAAGGCAACGGTATCCTTCTTAATGAATTTGTGTATTCATAACCATATCTTCCCCTATCACAGAGAAAATATCCGTTTACCTGACTGTTGTACCTCGTTCTGACCCTCCTTATGGTGCCGTATCGCTCCCCCGCAATGGTGTTACACCCCAGACTGCACAGATTGCAGACAGAAGGGGCGGTGGTATAATCCCATTTCCGGGTAAAATGCTTTTTGAGTGTTTTGTCTGTAAAAACACCGGTTGGACAGACCTCTACAAGATTGCCGCTAAATTCGCTTTCCAGTACTCCATCCTCATGTCTGCCAAAAAAGACATAATTATGGGCGCCCAAAACGTCAAGGTCTTTCCCTCCTGCGTAATCTTTATAGAACCTTACGCACCGGTAACATGCTATGCAACGGTTCATCTCATGATTAACCAGGGGGCCAAGGTATTGGTTCTCAAAGGTGCGCTTGTCAAATTTGAACCTGCGGTAAGTATGGCCGGTCATAATAGTCATATCCTGCAGGTGACACTCGCCTCCTTCATCACATGTCGGGCAGTCATGCGGATGATTGGTCATAAGGCTTTCGGCAACATGTGCCCTGAATGTGCTTGCATCAGGGTCATCAAGAGATATTCGCATGCCATCTTTCACCGGCTCCATACAAGACATGATTATTCGCCCTTTAGTATCATCAGGACCTCTAAAGGATTTAACAGCGCACTGACGGCAGGCTCCGACTGAGCCCAGCTTAGGGTGCCAGCAAAAATATGGGAGATTCAATCCAAGTGAGAGGATAGATTCAAGGAGGCTCTTCCCCTCTTTGACTTCGTATTCTTTGTTGTCTATGTAAATTTTAGCCATTGTTAATCCTCCATGGACATCTTTTTTCATTAATATGTCTCATAAAATCCTCTCTGAAATATTTGAGAGCAGACTGTAGAGGTTCCATAGCGCCGGGGGCAAGGGCGCAGTATGTGTGGCCCGGACTAAGATAATGTGTATGGAAATCAAGAATCTCCATATCGCTTTCTACACCCTCTCCGTTCTCTATTGCATACAATACTTTCTCTACCCACGGCAGGCCATCCCTACAGGGTGTACACCAGCCACAGGACTCATGAGCAAAAAATTTCTCCAGGTTATGTACAAAGCCCACAGGGCATGTTCTGTCATCAAGTATCACCAGCGTTCCGGTGCCCAGTCTGCTCCCTGCTTTCATTGCTGAGGCAAAATCCAGAACAGTATCCATATGTTCTTCAACTAAAAAATCAGTAGATGCTCCTCCGGGCAGAGCACCACGGAACCTGTAGCCTTCGAGCATTCCCCCCGCGTGTTCCTCAATTATTTCACGCATGGTTGTACCCAGGGGCAGCTCCCAGCATCCGGGGTTCTTTACCTTTCCGCTCACTCCGTAAAGCTTCGTGCCTCCTTCGTCACTCTTACTCAGCGACTTATACCATTCGTTGCCTTTATCAATGATATGGGGCAGATTACACAGGGTCTCAACATTATTGACTATGGTAGGTTTGCCGAATAATCCACTAACCTGAGGAAAAGGAGGTTTGGACCGTGGGATTGCCCGCTTTCCTTCCAGTGCATTTAAAAGACCGGTCTCCTCTCCGCAAATGTATCTTCCGGCGCTGACATGCAGGTGTATGTCAAGGTCAAACCCGGAGTTAAGTATGTTCTTCCCCAGATAGCCTGCTTCACGTGCTTCGGCAAGTGCTTTGCGAAGCTGATCAGCCGAGTTTTTATAGGCCCACCGTAAAAATATAAATCCACTGCTTGCCTGAATAGCGTAGGAGGCAATTATCATTCCTTCAATAAGCTGGTGAGGGTCACCTTCCAGAAGCAGCCTGTCTTTAAAGGTCCCGGGCTCCATCTCATCGGCGTTTGCTACCAGGTATTTCTCTTTCGGGGCATCCTTACCCATGGGAACAAAGCTCCATTTTGTCCCGGTATTGAAGCCGGCACCCCCTCGTCCCTTCAAACCCGAATCCTTCACGATGGAGATGAGATCTTCGGGGCTTTTCATCAGGGCTTTCCTGAGACCCTGGTAGCCACCCGATTCTTCGTAAGCTTTGAGATCTACCGGCTTACCCCTGAGTATATTATTTGTTAAGGGAGTTTCCATCTGTTACTATTTGTATTTCTGCAATATCGCGTCAATCTTTTCGGCTGTCAGATCACTGTACAAATCACTGTCGACCATCATTGCAGGTGCATGATCACAGGTGCCCAGACACTGAACCGGCAACATGGTGAAGCGGTCGTCTCCTGTGGTTTCCCCAAACGAAATACCGAGTTTCTTACTCAACAGGGCCAGTATTCCTTCACTGCCCATCACCCAGCACGAAATACTGTCGCATAAAAGAATCACATGACGTCCGACAGGTTTCCTGAAAATAAGGTTATAAAAGCTGGCTACATTCTCCAGCTCGGTGACCGGCATCTCCAGAATATCAGCTACTTCGCTCATGGATTCATCGGAGACCCATCTCTGCTTATCCTGTACAATTTTCAGCGCTTCAATGCTGGCTGCACTTTTAACGGGGAACTTTAACATTTCCCGCTCAATAAGTATTTTTTCCTCTTCTGAAAGCATTACATAAGTTTTAAGATCAACGATCTATGTCTGCAAGCACAAAATCTACACTTCCAAGAATTGACAATAAATCCGCTATGGTGTATCCCTTACTGATAAATGGTACCATTTGTAAATGAGGAAACGACGGGGTCCTGATTCTCGTTCTGTATGAGCTGGTATTTCCATTGCTCACCAGATAATATCCATAAAGTCCTTTTGACGATTCAATTCCCGAGTAGGCCTCTCCGGGCGGGATTACCGGGCCCCAGGAGACATGAACAAAGTGATGTATCAGAGTCTCAATATCATACATGGTATTTTCCTTTCTGGGAGGAGTGCCTATTGAGTTATCGGACTTATAGTTGCCTTCAGGCATGTTATCAACACATTGCCTGATTATCCTGAGGCTTTGTCTCATCTCCTCTATTCTTATCAGAGCGCGGTCATAGCAATCGCCGTTTGAGGCAACCGGTATGTCAAATTCAAACTGTTCATAACCCCCATAGGGTCTTTTCTTCCGAAGGTCCCATTCAAAACCGGTAGCACGCAGCCCGGGACCGGTAATTCCCCATTCAATTGCTTCTTTGGTATTATATATCCCGATCCCTTTCGTTCGGTCTTTAAAAATCCTGTTTTTCATTACCAGGGAGTCATATTCCCTGAGTTTTGCCGGCAGATAATTCAGGAGTTCATTGATCATAGGCCTCCATCCTTCAGGAAGATCCTGGGCTACGCCCCCTATGCGAAACCAGTTTGGGTGCATACGGGCGCCGCATATTGCTCCAATGATATCAAGGACTTTTTCCCTGTCGGTAAACATGTAAAACACGGGAGACATTTGCCCTATATCCTGTGCAAAGGTTCCATACCAGACCAGATGACTCGATATGCGAAACAATTCTGCGAGCATTATACGAATAACTTTGGCCCGGTCCGGGACAGATATTCCGCCCAATTTTTCTACTGCCTCAACGTAGGCCATATTATTAAGAACGCCCGACAGATAATCGACCCGGTCAGTATAGGGAATGAAGGTGTGCCACGATTGTCTCTCGCCCATTTTTTCGGCTCCGCGGTGATGAAATCCAATATCCGGCACAATATCAACAATGTCCTCTCCGTGAAGCTGAAGTATCAACCTTAAAATACCATGTGTTCCAGGATGCTGGGGGCCTATATTCAGGAACATAAAGTCAGAGTCTTCGCTCTGTCTTTTCATCCCGAACTTTTCAGGATTAAACTTAAGCTCTTCTTCCTGTTTGACCAGATAGTCTTCGGTCATAACAAAATTACCCATATCCGTTGCCCGGGCAGGATGCTCCTTTCTCAGGGGATGCCCTTCCCAGTTTGACGGCATAAGTATCCGCCGCAAATCGGGATGACCCGTAAATTGAATACCAAACATATCATATACTTCCCGCTCATACCAGTTGGCAGAGGGCCATATATCAACAATGCTGGGAATAGAAGGGTAATCAGAAGAGAGGCCCACCTTGATCCGTAAATCGCAATTTCGGTCGAAAGAGAGAAGATGGTATACGATTATGAAAGTCTTTTCCGGGCGCTCACCAATAGTTGAGTAAGCACGCATATCAATTGCCGTAAGATCAAAAAGCATTACAAAAGGCTTCTCCAGCTTAAACCTCAGATGCTTTAACAGTTCAAGTAGCCCATTTTCCGGAAAAATAATCGTCAGTATACCGTCTTTTGTCTCCTCAGTCTTCAGATCAGAACTACCAAACGATCCGCTGATATCATACAATAATTGATCCTTATCCATAGGATTAAATATCAGTTAGTTTATCGGGAGGATTGATTTCAGTCATTTTCATTCTTTCCTCTCTTTTTTTGTCCCTCAATGAATATTCTTCAGGCATTATTACTCCCTGCGATCCTATCTTCCAGCTGAGTGGCCTTTTCTCATTGCCTATCTGTTCGCTTAGCAGTAACAGTCCTTCCATAAATGCATCCGGCCGAGGCGGACAACCAGGTACATAAACATCTACCGGCAGAAATTTATCTACACCCTGTACAACGCTGTATATGTCATACATCCCACCGGAGTTGGCACATGACCCCATTGATATAACCCACTTTGGCTCCATCATTTGTTCATAAAGTCTTTGTATCACCGGGGCCATTTTCATAAATACTGTACCGGCAATGATCATCAGGTCTGCCTCTCTTGGGGTACCGCGTATTACCTCCGCACCGAAGCGAGCAATATCATACCGGCTGGTGAGGCTGGTTGCCATCTCCACGTAACAACATGACAGACCAAAGTTAAAAGGCCAGATAGAGTTTTTGCGCCCCCAGGCGAGCATGTCCTGGAGCCTGGTAAGAACAATGTTCTCCCTTATGGCCTCATCAAATGAACTACCTGAAAGTGATTGTCTAGTCATGGCTGATTTTTTTCCTCTTATTAGAGGCTTTAAGAATGCTTTTACCCGAGGTCTCAAAGTCGAGAGCACCTATGCTGATTTCATATATAAGCAAGGCAAGCAGGATACCGATAAAAACGGCGACAGCTGCGAAGCCTATCCATCCGGTATCGCGAAAGGCCATTGCCCAGGAGAACAGAAATACCGCCTCTATATCAAAAAGCACAAAAAACATGGCAATAAGATAAAACTTGGAAGGGAACCGAAGACGGGCGCTGTCGGTGGGTATGATGCCTGATTCGTACGGTTGATTTTTTGCCCTGCCTGATCCTCTCTCTCCCAGAAACCACGATACACCAAGCATTGCTGCAATAATAACCAATGCCAGTATTATATAGAGAATAAAAGGTGTAAAACTCATGCTTTGTTCAATCTCAGTATCCATAGCAAGATTTTGGTTGTTTTAACACAATTCCCCTCTCCGGAAATTTCGTATTAAGATAAGTGATTTAAATCTCATCAATAACTAGTTGGTCTCGATTAATATGAGCATTATGCCATTTATCACTTTGTCTTTATCATTTTAACAAGCTGTATAGCATTGATTTTTAAAACTACTTTGTGATCAGCGTAGGCAATGGCCATGAATGACCCTCTCTTGCAAGCAATTCATTCGCAGCTTCTGGTCCCCATGAGCCCGCGGCATAATTAGGAAATCCTTCCGGTCTGTTTTCTGCCCAAAAATCAAGCACAGGCATCAGAACCTTCCATGCGGCCTCAACCTGATCAGCACGCATGAACTCCGTAGCATCATTTTGCACCACATCCCAGAGCAATGTCTCATAGGCTTCAGGGAATGGCCCTGAGAAACTTTTGCGATAATTAAACTGCATATCTACCGGTTTGAGCAATACTTTTGTGCCGGGTTGTTTAGCCTGAAACCGAAGTGCAATTCCCTCATCCGGCTGTATTGACATAATGATGCGGGCGGGCTGCCAGTCAATAGAGGCTTCACCGGGGAATGAACGGTGCGGAACAGCGCGGAATTGAATAACAATTTCAGATGATTGTAATGGAAGCCGCTTCCCGGTACGGAGATAAAACGGCACACCCTGCCAGCGCCAGTTATCAACCAGCAGCTTAATTGCAACAAATGTTTCTGTATCTGAATCAGGCGCCACTCCTGCTTCCTCGCGATAGCCAACGACTTTTTTCTTTCCTATCTTTCCTTTGTCATATTGTCCACGCACTACATGCTGATTTACTTCATCTTGAGGTATTGGACGAATAGCATGAAGCACGTCAGCCTTCTTATTGCGTATCTCATCAGCCTCAAATGAGACCATTGGTTCCATCGCTACAAGACAAAGAAGTTGCATAAGGTGGTTCTGTATCATATCACGAAAAGCACCTGCCTTTTCATAGTAACCACCACGGTGCCCTATGCCTAGATCTTCAGCAACGGTAATTGTTACATAATCCACATATCTACGGTTCCAGATTGGTTCAAAAAGCGGATTTGCAAACCGGAATGCCAGAATATTCTGGACTGTCTCCTTACCAAGGTAATGGTCAATCCTAAAAATCTGAGATTCCTGGAAGCTATCTGTAAGAGTCTTATTTAGCTCCTTTGCAGAATCCAGACTATATCCAATTGGTTTCTCGATCACAATACGGGCTTTCTCGCAATCGCCTGCCATGCCGGCTTTACCAAGGTATTTGGGGATCACGTTAAACATTACAGGAGGCGTTGCCATGTAGAAAATCATTTGTGCTTTGACTTTCCATTTTTTTGACAGACTCTCGCATCTTGTTTTTAATGAAGAATATGTCTCCAGTTTCATGAAATCACCCTGATGATAAGATATATTTTTTGCAAACTTATCCCAATGGCTGGCGCTGACTATTCCATGGCGCGAGAACTTATCTACGCCATCATGAAAACGCTCCCGCAGTTGTTTATCGCCAAGGGGAGCATGATCAACTGCAATAATGGAAAAATGATCAGGCAAACCACGATCATGTGAAAGATCAAATACTGCCGGGATAAGCTTCCGCCAGGTAAGATCTCCTCCTCCTCCAAAGATTATAAAGACAGTCGGTTTTAATTGATCACTCATCTCTTTTAAGTTTATTTCGGGTTATAGTTTCCTCTACTACCTGCGTGACATATTTCAGATCCGGGAATTTTGTTGATTATTTGTATTGCCAATTCTAACTGAGAAATTTTTCGCTTCCCAGCGTATTGCCTTTTTCCAGAAGAAGGTAAACAACACTTCGGAATTCTCTGGCAGCTTCTCTGTCGGCAGATCTGCGTACCATAAATTGAGTATGTTATCCTTTTTCGTATCGTATTTATGAAGGTTGGCCCAGCCATCAGCTGACCAGGTTATAGTAGTATCAGCTTCAACTATGATGCGCAGAGTTTTCCCGGCAGGCATATATTTAATAGCATGGCGGAAGCTCCATATGTCATACCGGCTGATTGCCTTATTAATCACATATCTTTTAAAGACTGGCTCAACCCGTTCAAAACAGACTCCATCATTACGGCTTCTCACCAGCAACAGATATTCTGCATGTGACCAGCACAATGGCATTGCCGCTCCTGTGGGGCAGCCTCTTTTCATTTTGCCATCAGGCAGATCATCACTGTCCCAGAGCTGTTCGGTAATCATTCCGCCAGCATTGGCGAACTTTTCCATAGCTTTAATGAACGGCATCGGATCGTTTCCGGCGGCAAGTTCATAATGGCCGCGTTCTCCTGTTAAAATTGGCCATGATCTTCCTGTTCCGGTGTCATCGAATGCGTTACCATCCTCCTTCTGGCCATAACCATCATGATTATAGCGTCGCCAGCCCGGCCCCTGCGGGAGATCGCACTTCAGAACCCTGTCAATTACTTCAATAGAATCTTTCACCAGCGGATCATCTGCTGCCCGCAGACCCAGCCTTACCAGATGAAGAAAATCACTGCTGACAATATTCCTGGCCGGATGAGTGCCACCACCATTAGCTATTGATAATATCGTTTTATCAGGGTCAGCATGAGGGTCCGGCGTCTCCGCGCTGGTAGGGTTGATACGGATATAATGACGTTTTATATCCCCTGCCAGCTCTCCCCTGGTGGTGACTGTCCATTCTTCTATGTGATCAGACAACCAGTCGGCATATGTCAAAATAAAATCTGCTGACTCTTTTTCCCCAAGCTGCGTTGCAAACTCAGCGGCGCAGACCATACTTGCAATCACTATTGCTAGTGTTGATGGTGAGTAACCGGAATTTTCCTCCCATCGTTCCTGGGCTGTAACAGGGCCATTAAGAATTAGAAAACCTGTCGAACGGAAAATCATAGTATGAGGGTCGAACAGCCCCAGATCAGCTCCCTTGTTATTCAACCGCCATGCCAGAAGTATTGGAGCAGCAATTTCATCAAGTTGCAGCCCTGGCCAATACGCCTTACCGTTGATCCAGCTATTCTGAGGGAAAAACCCATTGGTTCCCTGTATGGCTGCCAGCCAGATTAATGCACGAAGTGGAGTGCCGGCCTGCCCGGAGGCAAGCAATGCAGTAGCGCTTTGCACCAGATCACGTACCCAGACAAGATGATAACCTCCAAGGTCATTGTCATTTTTGATCTCACCCCAGGGTATACTCATAGATGCTACCATGGCACCTTCAAACGTTTTGTCTTCGTGTGCAAGGAGTATACAGCGGCTCAACCGGAACAGGTGACCTCCATCGGAGGTGTGCCCCTTAAAATCATACTCTGGATTGACAACAACACGCTGCCATTGGTTTACGTAAGATTTTTGATGAACCTCAAATGGCACTGCCAGCGATTGTAATAATTTTGTTACAGTGCTCTCGCGACTTTCCCCGAAAGCAATTGCAATAGTAAATTCCTCGCCATCCTTAAGATTGATTTCGCCTGTCAGTGCTATATTCCCATCCAGTACTGCGGAAAATTCCCAGTCCATTTTGAAATTGTCCATCAAATCCTGCCACCCATCGGTGGCTCCAACATAGCCGACAGAACGATGCGAAAACCCACTGCTGCATCCCATGATCATATGTACCTCTTCACGTGATGCGTGGAGAAGTGCATTACCTCCTACATCCAGACACCTGCCTGAATTACCTGCACCTTGTCCGGCTATGTGGGGAGCCAGTAGTGCATATATATGAAGTTTATTGCGTAATGACTCATCCAAAATTTCCACTCTGGTCTTCACGAGAAGAACTGATTTGTGCGGATCGGTCAGAATATCCTTGATAATCCGATAACGCCCATTTCGGTCTGTATTAGTGATACGATAGAAAAGACAGGCCTGTTCAGGATATTCAATCCGATGATCCAGATCACGCTTTTCTTCATGGCAGAAAGTGGCTCCATCGGTGATAAGGAACTGGAAATCACGCGTATTAGGCTGATCAACATGGGGGTAATATATTTCATTGAAGATGCCGTGACTGAGTGTAAACCAAAGACGACAGCTGGTATGATAAGCTGTGCCTATACCTTCTTTAGCGCTGGATGTCCAGTGAGGCTCCATTCCGGGAGCGCCAAATGCAATCTGATTTTGAGAGGGATTCATTTTTTGTAATTTGAATGCCGGCTCATTTCTGCCAGTTACTTAAATTTATGATAATGGATGATAAGCGCATTTGTTGAGCTATCAGCGTCAATTGCCGGAGCTTTCATTACTATTTCTTCTAAGCCATTCGGTATGAAATATTCCTTTTTGATCTTTACGCTCATAAGTATGTGCACCAAAATAATCACGCTGGGCCTGGATGAGGTTTGCCGGCAGCCAGGCACTTCTGTACGAATCGAGATAACCAAGGGAGGCCATGAGTGCCGGAACAGGGATTCCTGAATCAGCCGCCATGCATACTATCTGACGCAGTGACTGC
Organism: uncultured Rikenella sp.; assembly: GCA_964418865.1. Classification (GTDB taxonomy): domain Bacteria; phylum Bacteroidota; class Bacteroidia; order Bacteroidales; family VadinHA17; genus SR-FBR-E99. Next base: position 11,011 of record CAYQNT010000014.1, on the reverse strand, counting down.
TGGTTTTCGATAATTTTCCCGGATATATTGGCATCAAGAAGTATGTTAGGCAAGTCAGGTCTTGATTTGAACGCCTCAGTAATCTCGTCAAGCAAAGCGGACCGGATAATACACCCCCCCCGCCATATGCTTGCAACCGCTTCCAGATCAAAGTGATATTCATACTTCTCTGACGCTACAGCCAATAATGCCATTCCTTCCGCATATGTGAGGATTATTGCTGCATACAATGCCTCTTTTAACTGCCTGATTATATATTCCTTGTTGCCTTTAATCCTATATGTCGGCTCATTAAAAATTTTACTTGCTTCTTGCCGCTGCTTTTCAAAAACGGAAAGGTCTCTCATTGAAACAGCTATATCTATTGTCGGAATTGCTACCTGAAGTTCCATTGCACTCTGTGAAGTCCACATGCCTGTTCCCTTTTGCCGGGCTACATCCAGAATTTCGTCAATCAGTCTCTTCCCGGTATTTTCATCCATCTTACTGAAGATACTGCCTGTGATCTCAATGAGGTAACTGTTCAGTGCTCCTTCGTTCCAATCATTAAAAATATCGTGCAACCGGTCATCGCTGATCTTCAGGCCGCGTTTCATTATATCGTATGATTCTGATATAAGCTGCATCATCCCATACTCTATTCCATTATGCACCATTTTCACAAAATGGCCTGCCGATCCGGGTCCAAGATAGGTTGTACAAGGTGTGTTATTCACTCTGGCAGCAGCAGCCTCAAACAGTGGGCGTACCCTCTCCCATGATTCTTTCAGACCGCCAGGCATGATACTGGCTCCATGGCGTGCACCTTCTTCACCACCGGATACTCCTACACCCATAAACTGAATCCCCTTTTCTGCAAGGGTACGGATACGTAAGTCAGTATCTTTAAAGTACGAATTACCGGCATCAATTATAAGATCGCCCGGCTGCAAATAACCGAGCAAATCAGAGATAACCATGTCAACCGGGTCACCGGCAGGAACCAGCATCATAACTATCCTGGGCTGGCGAAGCAAAGCGATAAAATCTTTGATGTCAGAAGCAGATTGTATTTTGTCACTCGTTGTCTCGCCATGCAAGGCTTTAACCTTGCTTAAATCCTTATCATATCCTGCCACCTGAAAACCATGATCAGCCAGGTTCATTAAAAAATTCCGCCCCATTACCCCCAGTCCGATCATGCCGATGTCAGATTGTTGTTTTGCCTCCTTGTTAGTCATTTCTTCTCCTTTACCATATATTGTAATCAACAATACCTAAGCATATTATCCATGTCTCATCCGGACTAATCTTCCGACCAGTGCTTTTCCAACGCTTTTGCTGCTTCTGCCGGCGCAGTTCCTCTGGTTTCAAGGTTATTATCCAGGCTAAGCAATAAAGTCTTGAAATCGTTTTTCTCGCTTTCAGTAAGGAGGTGTTGCAAAACGTGATGAGCACCCCTGTCTAATAAATATGAGTTTTTGCCATCGCGTATTGCCTTCAGTAATGGCACTATGCTAATTCTTCCAATACTGACCAGGCCTTCAGCTGCTATCCATCTGATCTCAAACTCAGTATCATCTAGCAGGGTAATAAATGCCGGGACAGATTTATCGTCAGAAATAAGTTCCACTACCTTTGCCACCTCCTTTCGAAGATCATCATTATTGGTCTTTAAGAGTTCATGGAGCTGAGGCAGAATCTTTTTGCCCATAGCTGCCAGCTCCAGTCTTGCGTCTGCTCCTGATCCGGAATCATTTAATAATTCAGAGAGAAGAGTGCTTAGATTCGGGGGATAGTCTTTTAAAATAGCTTCCACCTCAGAAGTGTACCTATTTTTCATCAGCGTATAATTTATTTCAATTGTCTGATGAACCCCGAAGGGCTCACCGTAGGCAATCCCAGATATTTATTAGCTATCATCATCAGTGTTTGTGTTTAAAGAAACATGCGGATTTCAAAGAGATCGATGAAGCTTATTCCTTTGAGGCAGCCTGCCGGACTGCTTTCAGTTGACGCCGGGATGCTAACTTAAAGTTTTGATATATAAACAATTCATTTTATCTATTGTTTAATCAATTGAATCCTGTAAGCGTATCTGCTTCGGCGACCCCCTTCGGGGTTCATTGTCCTTTTAAAATCAAAAAAATATTGTGATGAAAGACAATCCATTAATTCAACTTGAAAAGTTTGGTCAATCTGTTTGGCTGGATTTTATTAGCCGTGATCTGATTGACAGTGGCGAACTTCGGCGTCTGATTGAGAACGATGGGGTAAGCGGCATCACCACCAACCCGGCAATTTTCGAAAAGGCAATAACCGGCAGTAATTATTATGATAATGACATCAAGGCCGTAGCGAAAAAAGGAAGCGACGCAAAAGCTATTTACGAAGAGATTACTTTGAAGGATGTACAGATGGCCGCTGATGAGTTCAGGCCGCTCTATAACAGGACAAACGGCGGAGATGGTTATGTAAGCATGGAGGTTGACCCCCATCTTGCCTACGATACCAAAGGAACGATTGAGGAGGCCAGGAGGCTTTGGACTGCTTTGAATCGTCCGAATGTCTTCATTAAAGTTCCCGCCACCGAGGAAGGATTGCCAGCAATTCAGCAACTGATCAGCGAGGGCATCAATATCAATGTGACACTGCTTTTTGGATTGCCCCGTTACCGGGAAGTAGCTGAAGCTTTCATTTCGGGTCTTGAAAGTTTGGAAGCAAATGGGAAAGATCTGAAACCCGTCGCGTCAGTAGCCAGTTTCTTTTTAAGCCGTATCGACTCATTGGTGGATCCTATCGAGGAAAAACACTTTGATTTTCATGGAGAACAAGGCCAGCCCGGCATTCACATTAAGGGTCAGGTTGCCATTTCAAGTGCAAAAATAGCATATAAGATATATAAGGAGATATTTGGAAGTGAGCGATTCGGGAAGTTAGCTGCCAAAGGTGCACGGGCACAAAAATTGCTTTGGGCAAGTACCAGCACCAAGAATCCGGAATATAGTGATATTATGTATGTTGAAGAGCTTATTGGCAAGGATACAGTTAATACTATCCCTCTGGAAACGATCAGTGCTTACCGCGATCACGGAAATCCGAAAGCTAGAATCGAATCCGGTCTTGAGCAGGCAGAACGGGTAATGAATAAACTGCCTGAACGGGGCATTTATTTAGATGCTATAACACAACAGCTTGAAGACGAAGGAGTCTCCAAATTTCATAAACAGTTTGATAAGATTATGTCAATGATCGAAGAGACCGGAAATCTTTCAGGCAAAGCTGCAATAAATAAAAAGTAAAAAATCTACAACCATGGAAAATCATATTGTAAAAGTAAAAGCAGTAACGCATGTTACGCATGACGTACTCAGAATCGTTACTGAAAAACCAGCCAATTACCGCTATAGACCAGGACAAGCCACAGAAATGGGTATCAACAAGGCAGGCTGGCAAGACAAAAGAAACCCATTTACTTTTACCTCCGTGCCTGATGATGATCATCTGGAATTTACCATCAAAACATATCCTGAGCACAATGGAGTCACAAATCAGCTGCTACAGCTGAAAGCAGATGATGAATTGACAATCACTGAACCAGTAGGCACAATCGAATACAAGGGAGAAGGTGTGTTTATTGCTGGTGGTGCAGGTATTACACCGTTCATTTCGATTTTTAAATATCTCGAAGCTGAAAATAAAATAGGTGATAATAAACTCATTTATGGTAATAAAACTAAAGATGATATCATCGATGAAATTGAATTCAAAAAAATGCTGGGGAGCAATTTCATTAATATATTATCTCATGAAAAAACCAATGAATATGCACATGGTTATATTAATGAGGAGTTCATAAAGGAATCTGTCAAAGATCTAAACAGATATTTCTATGTCTGCGGGCCTCCTGCGATGCAAGACATTATTGAGAAGCAATTAATTCATATGAATATAGGTAAAGAATTAATTGTGAAAGAAGAGTGGTAGAAAACAGTGCATTGTATTATATGCAGGGTTCAACACTGCAGACATTACGGTGGCTGAGGATAGTAGGCGATACTATATTTTCCATCGGATCTGTCTCTCTGGCCCTCTTCGTGATTGGTCTAAAAACAGGATGGCCTATCGATAAGAGCAAAAAACTTTATCAGGATTAATCATCCAGCTTCCCAAGAAACTCTCTCAGTGCAACAGCGTTGTTAAGCTTTTCCTCTTTGGATGCATAGAGCAGCGTTATAGTGCCATGTTTTTTTTCAAGCTGCTTTAATCTTTCCAGCTCTGCTTTTTTACCAACTAATTCCTGCCTGAAAGACTCTTTGAATTTCTCCCATTTAGCAGGATCATGGTTATACCATTTACGCAGTTCATTACTCGGCGATACCTCCTTTATCCACTCATCCCAATCGGCTCTATCCTTAGAGATCCCCCTTGGCCAGAGCCGGTCAACCAGAACTCTGTATTTTTCATTTGCCTCTTCCGGATCGTAAACTCTTCTTATTGTAATCATATGACTTTACTTATAAAACCCTAAACTACTTAATAAAAACAAATTTGATTCCACTTTTGTTTTATGCTTCCCTGAGCCATATGTCTCGCTTTACCCAGCTTTATGTGGAAGATGTGGAAAAATAACCACAATAGCAGGCGTTACGGATGCATTCAATGAGGGTTATGTGAAATGGTACGGTTTTGGATTTCATATTTATCATACCTTTAAAAAAGTCCAAAGAACGGGTGTATGATTAAATCATTTTTCAAGTTTTTGCTTATAATATTTTTGGGTTTTGGCCTGACAAGGCTTGCTGCCGCACAGGAAAATTATAAGGTGAGCAAGATAGTCTTCAATGGCAACAAAACCCTGAATGATGATTTTCTCCTTGAACGTATGGCCCTGTACGAGGTCTCCTTTATTGAAAAAGTACTTAAGAAAAAAGTACCATCCTTATATAATCGTGAGCTGGTAAACATGGATCTTACACGCTTAATTGGCATTTATCAGTCAGAGGGTTTTATAGATGTAGAAGCCCGCCTTGATCCAAATGTTATAGATGATAAAAAGCAAAAAGTTAAAATCACGTTCGACATTGAGGAAGGAAAACCTGTTCTAATAGATAGCCTTCAGATAAAGATGGCACATGATACTATCCTTGTGGATATCGACTCGCTGGTACATAAGATTAGCCGCAAGCTCCTGTTAACCAAGGGAGCGAGATTCAGGGACGTTGATTTATACACTGATATTTCTGTTATTGAGGATGCGTTTCGCAATATAGGTTATGCCTATGTCAAGATTGATTATGACCTACATATTGACCCCGTTAAGCTAACCACTCATATTCATTACATGGTTGACCGCGGTCCATTAAGTTACATCGGTGCAACCACCATTGACGGGAACAAACACGTTACGGATAAATTTGTGCGTAAGCAGATCTCCTATGATGAGGGAGAGCTGTACAATAAATCCAAATTATCCAAAACACGCGAGAACCTTTATGAGTTGCAGCTATTTCAGGTAGTATCGGTTCTGCCCGAGATAAAGCCTGAGGCTCCTGAAGTACCTATCCCTGTAAAGATACACCTTGAGGAAGCGCCCCGCCTCACTGCCAGGGTTGGTGTAGGACATGGCACAGAAGATAAATTCAGAACTTTCCTCGACTTGAATTGCCGGGGCTTTCTGGGCGGTGCACGGCGTGTAAACCTCTATCTTAAGCACTCGGGTCTGGAGCCTTATTCAGCAAGTCTCCGATGGATTCAGCCTCAGTTCATTGGAAAAAACAGCACTATCGCCCTCAATCCGTTCCTTATGCGCAACTTCGAACCAGGATATGACATACGGACATATGGAATTAATGTGCCAATAACCTACAGGTTTAATCCCAGGATGATCACTACGCTAACCTATTATTTTGAAAAAATAAAACAGTATGTAGAACCCGGTGACACCCTCAGCATCTCTACAGATGGTAGAAAGCTCCTGTATAATAAATCAGGTTTATGGTTTATCTCATCATTTAATAATGCTAAACCTCAATTCTCCCCAACCAAAGGGTTCAACATTACATTTGGATATAAACTAAATGGATATCTGTTTGGTGGCGACTTTAATTACAACCGGTTACTGGCCGATTTTCGCACTTATCAGAAAATTGGCGATGTGGTTCTTGCATTCCGTATCATGGCCGGTGGAATAAATTCGGCTGACGCTAATGGGTTTATTCCTGTAGAAGACCGCTTTTATTCAGGCGGCAGCAACTCCGTCCGCGGATGGAACCGGGCCCAGCTGGGTCCCAAACGCCCCAGTGGTACACCTGCAGGCGGAAAAAGTGTACTCGAAGCCAATATTGAAATGCGGGTTCATTTGTTCTGGCGGATCACCGGGGTTGCATTCCTTGATGCAGGTAATGTGTGGAGTAAGTCATACACGTTTAAAGCAGATAACCTTTCCTATGCAGCTGGCGGAGGATTACGGGTAGAGACTCCAATAGGGCCTGTTCGTCTCGATCTGGGTGTTCCGATATGGAATGAGAAGAAAAGCCCGCAGTTGTTTATCAGTGTGGGAGAAGCATTCTGACCATGAAAAGAATAGTCAGATACATATATCGAACACTTCTGGTACTGATGGCTCTCATCATATTTATTCTTGCTGTGGCTGCAGGAGTTATACAAACCGCTGCCTTCAAAAGAAAACTTGCTGTAATAATCGAAAACCAGGGATCGGAATTTGTTAATGGTAAGCTTTCGGTTGGCAGTATTGAAGGGAACTTCTTTTCTACATTAGCTCTAAAAGATATCCTGGTTGCTGATAATCCAGATACCCTAATCTATATTGAGGCCATAGAAGCAGACTATAGACTTTGGCCTCTCCTGCGCAGTAAACTGGTTATTTCATCGGCAACTATCACCAGGCCATTTATCTCTGCAAAGCAGCTGAATGACTCAGTATGGAACCTGCAGACTCTCCTCAGGCTGCCTGATACCCCAAAAAAAGATACTACACGTGAATCATCTTTTGAAATAGATGTAGCAAGATTTGTGCTTGTAGAGGGAATCATAAAAATTGAATCGCAGGATTCAATCATTCCACAGAAGATAAAAAACCTGAATACTGATCTTTCATTATTCTATTCAAAAGACAAACAGAGCTTAACAATCAGTAGTTTCGGCCTTAACACCGAAGTGCCTGATCTTATTATAGCAAACCTCTCATTGCATCTTATGCGTGATAGTAAAACTGTTGAATTAAAGGATTTCTATCTGAAAACAGCACTTAATGAGATTAAAGCCGAAGGAAAGTACAACCCCGGTTCACAACCGAATGGTTTTGTCAGACTTAGCAGCGCTCCTCTCATGGTAAGAGAATTTGATTTTCTTTTACCCGGTTTTCACCCCCGGGTCACTCCTGCCCTTGCGCTCGATGCCATAGTCAGGAATGATTCTTTGATGGCGCTGATTAAACTTGAAGAGACGAATGAGGATCTATTAGTTGATCTTAGTCTGGGAAATCTGGGATCATTGATCTCAACCAGGAATTATGAAGATGTTCGTTATAAAGTTACCTGGAGCTTAAATCAGATAACACTGGCAGACTGGATTGGGATTCAGAATCTGGATTATATTCTGAATGGAACCATTTGGGCTGAGGGCACTGGTATTAAGCCTGAAACAGCTGTTGCACAACTCAAGGGAGAGTTCAGTAATAGTGTAGTGGAACAACGGCCTGTTGACCGGCTTGATTTTGCATTTGACATAAATCATGGGAACCTGAGCGGAAACAGTCAAGGTAGCGGCACTTTTGGGGAATTTGAAGTTTACCCTGAGATTCGCGATTTCTTGGGAAAGCGGCCGTTTTACACCTTGAAGCTGCTAACCCGCCACCTGAACCTGGCAGAGCTTACCGGAAATGACACCCTGCAATCAAAGATAAATCTCAAGGCAGAGATCACAGGAAGAGGATTTGATCCGAAATATTTGGAGGCACAGGCAAGCATTATGGTTGATTCTTCCGGTATCTTAGGAATTAAGGTAGATACCCTGTTTGCCAAAGCAGCCTATTCAAATAAAAACCTGATGATAGATTCACTGCTCCTATTAACCGAAACTATTAAAGCAAACGGTAATGGGAACTACAGCCTGCACTCCTATTCTGATATGGTCATTACTGCATCGATTTCAAGTCTTGATGAATTCAACCGGCTTTTTAGCTTGAAAAACGCGCAGGCAAGAGGTAATATTGAGATATATCTGCACGGCCCGGCTGATTCGTTAAATATTGATGCACTGCTTAGCCTGGGAGAAATAGAATATGACAGCATTTTTAGTGATACCATCGCATTGCATGCACAGGTTTTATTGACCCGTAATGATACATTGATAAATGCGGCATTGATGGTTGGAAATCTCTGGAATAAATCGGTTCAGCTGGACTCAGTGACTGCTAAAATAAGTGCCCGGCGCGACTCAGCTTATGGAGAGTTACATCTCGTCAACCATCAGCTCAACACATATCTGTCAGCAGGAGTCAATTATGGAAACGGCATCAGTGCCAGGCTGGAAGATCTGATTTTCAGATACAAGAATCAGGAGTGGGCCCTGAATCAGCAACCAGCACTGTTTATGATGGATTCCGGTAACTACACACTCACAAATTTTGACCTGGTACAGAATAAAACCAATTCAGACTCGCGCATATCTGCAAATGGGACCTTCAGCACAACCGGGACTGAAGATTTTAAAATTGAGCTGACGAATATCGATATAGCTGAGACCGCGAAAACCTTCTACAAGGAAATAGATGCATCAGGTAATTTAAATCTTTTAATGCAATTACAAGGGTCAGCTACAAAACCCATACTGACAGGAGAATTTGAAATCATTAATCCTGTCTTCAATAAATATAAAATAAGTGAGTTTGATGGAAATATCGATTACAGGTCTGATTGGTTAAAGGTATCATCGAAGATAGTACCTCAGGACAGTGGACGGATTGAACTGTCAGGAGAAATCCCACTGGTTTTGCGCCTTGACAGCATACACTACCGGTTAAAGCCTTCTGACTCCATCGATGCAAAACTCACTGTCAGCCGGTTCCCATTAGCCGTATTCCAGGCACTGGGATTTACTGATGAGCTAAAAGGGTATATCGATGGTAATATTTTTATTGATGGTACTATCGAAAAGCCTGAGCCACATGGCCGATTTGAACTGCAGGAGGCTGCAATGAAAATCCCCAAATATGGAATTGATTATCGCAAAATTGATCTGGCCATAGATTTCCTTAGTGACAGGGTAAATCTCGATACTTTGAATATCACAACATCAGATGGTAAAATGACTGGTAGTGGCCAGATGAACTTTGGTTCAGCATTCTATAAAGGGGATATCAGTAATACTAATATCCTGATAACATTTGATCGTTTCAATCCTGTTGATCATCGCCAGTTTAATATGGAAGTTTCAGGAGATGCTACACTGACAGGGAAAAAAGGAGAAGTGGTTATAGGCGGTGACCTGAATATCCCCGAATCGGAGATCTATCTGCCTTTTGTGATGAATATGCTGGGGAAATTCAGTACCACTGAAATGCCAAAGCCGATACTGATAAGAGAGCTTCAGAAGAGAGTAGAATTTCAAGATTCCACTGCTAATTATCCACTCCTGAAAAGACCGTTGGTATCAGACACTGTTACAAGTAAATATTTTGAAAACTTTACCGGGAAGATAAACATCAAAATTCCTAAAAACAGCTGGATTAAAAATGAAGACTTCAGAATTGAATTGTCCGGCGATCTGGAATTGCTGAAGAACAAGGAATTCTTTGAGATCTTTGGAACGGTGGATGTTATACGCGGTCAGTATGACCTGTTTGGCAAGACGTTTATCATTGATGAAGGAACGGTCAGCTTCCAGGGTGGGGAGGAGATAAAACCGGAGATGAATATCAAAGCATCGTATGCATTCAGGAACGTACAGAGGATACAGCAGAAACTCTCAGTACGCATCACGGGTACCGTCTCTGAACCAAAAGTAAGCTTTACGCTTGATGATAACTCCATTAATGAGGGCGATGCCTTGTCATTTATTCTGTTTGGCAAAGGGTTAAACGAGCTCTCAATGAGTCAGCAGGAGAATATGTCTGCGGGCATCGGCCCGGGCTTAGCGCAAACTTCAGTCTCCTCAATATTGACATCACAGATAACCAAGTTTCTGGGTAAAAGCCTGAATGTAGACTATATTGAAATAAAGAGTGATGGAAGCTTTGAGAATGCTACAGTTACGGTAGGTAAATACATAACCAACAACCTGTTTGTCAATTATGAACAGCAATTTGGTGAAACTACCCGCAGAGATGTTGATCGTTATCGTGTGGATCTTGAATATGAACTCTTCAAGTTTCTTTTCATTCAGCTTAACAACTCAAGCAGGGATAGCGGTTTTAACATAATTATCAAGCTTGAGTCAAAATGACACTGGTTGCCCTGCCTGATCACATTACTTTGGTTGCTCCGCCTGAGCAAATTACTTTGGTTGCTCCGCCTGAGCACACTACTTTGGTTGCCCCGCCTGAGCAAATTACTTTGGTTGCCCCGCCTGAGCACACTACTTAATATTCTGTAAATACAATTATCTGTCCGCTCCCGATCACCAGATCAAAAGAGGAGCCTGCCGCTTCATTCAGCGTACCCCGCCACCAGCTGCTCAGGCTGAGATTATCAAGCGGGTAGCGGAGACCGGCAGCTGTGACCCTAAGGGTGGGGTCAATGCTGAATAGCGACACCTGCTGACCTGTATGAGACTGAATTGTGACACTGTGGTCAAATACCCGAAACATCCCGTGGTCAGTGAGCATGGTCACCCTTATCCTTTTGCTGTAATCTGTCAGAAGTGATATGTTACCAAGGGTATGATCTTCCCGGATGCCGGTTGCGCCAACTATATTCACCTCTGCGAAACCCTGTTTAATACACCAGTTAACAGCCTTGGTAAGGTCATTTGTCTCCTGGTCGGGGTCATAGACAAGTATGCGGCTATA
>CAYQNT010000013.1:32591-36978 GCA_964418865.1 uncultured Rikenella sp. | reverse complement strand
TATCAATAGCTTTGACCATGTTATCAAAGCACTCGTCGACGTGTGCGGCCATGATGAGATACAGGCTGAACAATGTGCAGTGCTGACACATATTAAAGGAGGATGCATAATCAAAATAGCTGACGTTCAAACCCTGGAGAATATGAGTACCAGGCTGAGGGACCTTAGCCTTGACACAGTAGTTATTTAAAAAGACCAAAAGATGTCTCTGGGACTTATTATTTTTCTGATCATTGTTGGCGGAGCTTTATGTCTTGTGACAGCAATTGTTTTTTCATTTATCACCTACGGAACAGGTATAGGCCTGCTGATTCTTGGAATTACTGTTCTTTTGATGGTTGTAATGACAGTTCTGATGCTCAAGGCAGGCACATGGAATAAGTTCATGCTCAAGACAACCCTTGATGGCAAGGTTGATAATGTGGGTGCCGAAGAGGGGAAGGTCAAAGTCGGCGACAGGGGAGTGACTAGTACAAGATTAGTCCCGGGAGGAAAGGTTCTTGTCAACGATGAATATTTTGAAGCAAAGTCAATTGACATCCTGATTGATCCCGGACAGGAGATAGAAGTAATTAGAATAGATGACAACAAACTGATTGTTAAACCAATAAATAAACAAATATGAGCGGAATAGGCATTTATGTGATTATCATTACGGGAGCAGTAATACTGCTGTGGATACTCCTTTACTTCATACCGATCGGACTTTGGTTTCAGGCCCTGGTATCCGGTGTAAGGATAAGCCTGTTACAGCTGATCTTCATGCGGTGGAGAAAGGTTCCTCCCTCAACTATTGTCATCGCTATGATCGAAGCAGATAAAGCGGGGATTAAGCTGGTCAGGGATGAGCTGGAAGCACACTACCTTGCCGGCGGACATGTAGCCCAGGTGGTTCATGCACTGGTCTCGGCCAATAAGGCGAATATTGATCTATCGTTTAAGATGGCCACTGCCATCGACCTGGCAGGACGTGATGTTTTCCAGGCAGTGCAGATGTCCGTTAACCCCAAGGTCATTGACACACCGCCGGTGACGGCAGTTGCACGTGACGGTATTCAGCTGATAGCAAAAGCCAGGGTGACTGTCAGGGCTAATATCAAACAGCTTGTTGGCGGCGCCGGTGAAGAGACGGTGCTTGCACGCGTGGGTGAAGGAATAGTGTCGTCCATCGGATCGGCTCACAGCCACAAGGAGGTACTGGAGAACCCCGACCGTATCAGTAAGACTGTTCTTGAGAAAGGTCTTGACGCCGGCACGGCATTCGAGATACTGTCAATAGATATAGCTGACATTGATATAGGTAAGAACATTGGTGCTGTGCTGCAGATGGATCAGGCCAATGCTGATAAGAACATCGCACAGGCCAAAGCCGAGGAGCGTCGTGCTATGGCTGTGGCACTCGAACAGGAGATGAAAGCCAAAGCTCAGGAAGCTCGCGCGAAGGTCATTGAGGCAGAGGTGGAGATACCGCTGGCTATGGCTCATGCCTTCAAGATCGGTAACCTTGGAATCATGGATTACTACAGGATGAAGAATATTGAAGCTGACACCAGCATGCGTGACTCTATTTCCAAGCCACCGACATCTGGCGGGGAGAAGAAGAAATAGTCTTCACTCTTCACTCTTCAGTCCTCAGTCTGCAGTAAAAGCAGTTTGGGGCTCCGACGTAGGAGGCCAGGTCCAGAATCTGGTTACACTATTCCCGGAAACAGGTAATTATCATATTCATAACATGAAGAGCCAGGTCTCAGACCTGGCTCTTCACATATACGGTTGTCTGTATTGATTACTCAATATAAAACAAGATCATCTCTTCAATTGCCCGCTGGCATACCTCGCAGAATGAGTCTGCCTGATTGCTCTTCATGCGGCAGTCAAATGAAGGCCGGAAGATACCCTTGGCGGAGTAACCTCCTCCTTCAAACAGTCCTGTAACCCCAACGTACTTTTTGCTGTTGGGCGTAGGAACAGGCACTGATTTGGCTATAAGATCCTTCCATTTAGATTCAAAATTCACCCTCGTAGTGATGTTAGGCTCCCATGGCTCAACGTCAAGCGGATAGAAGTCCTCATAGGCTACCTCCGAAGAATAATACTCATCACCGAGACCAGCGAACCCGTGCCCGAACTCATGTGTCAGAACCTGAGGTGTGAACTGATGGTCAGATGTGACAGCACTGTAGTAGTTGTAGACACCGCCTCCACCGTAACGGGGGCTGTTGATGAGTACAATTATCTGGTCATGCGGGGCAGCAGCAGCATAGTCGTTTATTTCACCTATATCCTGTGTAGTGAGGTAACGGTCAACATCAAAGGTATAATAGCTTGAATTGAGGACTGTGTTTACATAGATACCCTCACCCGGGACGTCAGTACCTGATTCCTGTGAGGGGGCCTCTATGGCCCAAATATTTATGCGGTCACGGTACTTGTCATAAGGTGCCTCTTTGAAGAGGACGTCAGCAAGGCGCTTAACATCATCTCTGAATTTTCCCATCTCCTCCCGGGTGTACCCCTCAGCAATGAATGCTAAGTCAAGTGAGGTATGAGGATCGCCTGAACCGTAAATCCTTGACGCAAGTGTAGCTTTGGGCTTCTCCCTGGTGATGAAGTAGCTGGCGGGGTCAATAGATGTCTCATACAGTCTGGTGAAGAGGCCGTCACGTCCACGGATGCTGAGAACGAAGTTAACCTTGTTCTTTGGGAAGGGGAAGGTGGCCACTTCGTGGAAGACCCTCTCCATTGTTTTAGCCTCGGCAGTTGTCTGCCACTCCTGATACAGCGTACAGTATCCCCGCGAATAGATAAGAGTATTGGTGGCTGCGTCAAAAATCTCATATTTGAAGTTGCCGTATCCGAACTTGTCTGTAAGGTTCGTCAGTGAACCGCCCCAGAATGGTTCCTCCCTAACAGATACAGGATATACTTTGGTGGTAGTATTGTTACCCGCCAGAACGAAGTCGAGACGCATTGTCCGGTCTGTGAAATGGTCATCAAATACCAGCTGTGCCTGCATGGTCAGGCACAGCAGCAGAAGTGTGGAAACCGATATTAATTTCATAACTTGACAGTTTTATTTGTAAAGGTACAAAACAGGAGGCCTAAAAAAAAGATAATTTGTATTTTCACATTGTTATACTAAGATAATTCGAATGTTCCGCTCCGTTGATCCCATAATGATGGTAAGAGAGTTTCTGGCAAGCCTGGGGATGTCAGAAGATGTTGTTTCCTGGGTCAGTTCGGTTATTCTTGTGCTGGCAGTGGTTCTACTGGCCTGGCTCTCGAAGGTCTTCATGAAGTTGGTTTTGGAGAAGTTCTTTACACTTATAGTGAGGCGCTCAAAGTCAGTGTATGATGACAAATTCCTTGAGACAAGGATGTTCGGGCGTCTGGCGATGATCGTGCCAGGTGTGGTTGTATATTCTCTTGCCACCTGGATGCTCAGGGAGAATCCGGGTTGGCTGACATTCATTCACATGACAGCTGCTCTCTACATAGTAACCTACTCCACACTGACCCTTACCGCGTTCATTGAGGGCTGGCACAGTATATATAATATGCAGCCCACCTCAAGCGGGAGGTCTATCAAACCGTATATACAGGTTGTAAAGGTCTTCATTGGTTTTATTGGTGTACTGGTCATCATCGCCATTTTATTCAAGATATCTATTGGCGCAGTCATAACGGGGCTTGGTGTTGCAACCGCTGTGCTGGCCCTGATATTTAAGGATACCCTGCTTGGCCTGGTGGCCAGCGTACAGCTCGCATCAAATGACATGGTCAAGTTGGGCGATTGGATCACAATACCCGGACGTAATGTAGATGGCACTGTCATTGACATATCCCTCTATACAGTAAAGGTTGAGAATTTCGACAAAACCATTCATACTGTTCCTACATACGCCCTCATTTCCGAATCATTTCAGAACTGGAAGGGGATGTCGGACTCGGGGGTACGACGTATCAGGCGGGAGATACGCATTGATGTCAGATCTATAACATTATTGACACCTGATATGCTTGACTCTATAGTCAGGAGGCCCATGATGGAGAAGTGGCTTGATGATAACAGTGGAGAGATAGAAGCCCTACGGCAGGGAGAGGCAACATCGCTTACCAACCTTGGAGCTTACAGGGCCTATATGGTTGGATATCTGCTTAAGCACAGTCACATCGATGCAAAAAGGCCTGTGATGGTGCGTGATATGCCACCTGCAGACTCAGGCCTGCCGGTTGAGATCTACTGTTTCAGTATAATCAATTCATGGTTGCCGTTTGAGCGGGTGCAGTCGGAGGTTTTGGAATATGCCTATGCAGTAGTGGAGCAGTTCGGGCTGAAGTTATTTCAGAATCCTACCGGAAGTGATATAGAAGCACTGAAGAAAGA
>CAYQNT010000013.1:0-32581 GCA_964418865.1 uncultured Rikenella sp. | reverse complement strand
CAATCAGATATGAGAGGAACGTATAATGAAAGGCTGATAACCTTTATCAAATCAGGAATTAATGACACACCTGTCTCGGTTAGGTATGACCCCTTCTGGCAGTCTCTGCGCTCTACCGGTACCGAGCTATGGCTTGATACCGGTGACATTGGGGAGGCGGAGGCCAACTGGACTGCAGAGATGACTGCCCTGACTACTAATAATACATTACTCAATAAGGAGATACAGAAGGGGATATATGATGATTTTATCCCAAGGGCTGTGGAGCTTGTGGGTCATCTGCCGCTGAGTGAGCAGATAAGGGAGATAGCGTTTATCCTGAATGCCCGTCACGGTCTTCGACTGGCAAAGAAGTTTGGGGGGATGGTCAGTGTGGAGCTCCATACTGACACTGCCGGTGACATTGATGCCATAGTATCATATGGTTTGCGTTACAGGGAACTCTCTCCTGAACAGTTCATTGTCAAGGTACCTTATACTCCCGAAGGTTTCATAGGTGCGCGACGGCTGCGCGAGAAAGGTGTAAAGATCAACTTTACGCTCGGGTTTAGTGCCAGGCAGAATGCCCTTGTCACCCTGATGGCAAAGCCTGACTATCTGAATGTATTCCTGGGCAGGATTGGCGCATTCATAGCAGACAATAATATTGGTGACGGCAGCGGCGCCGGTGAGAATGCCGTGCTCTCATCACAGTTATGGGTTACCCGCCTCTCTGCTGAGAACGAATGGAAGACAAGGCAGATAGCCGCCAGCCTGAGGAATCATAGTCAGCTTGATCTGCTTGCAGGAACGGATGTATATACCATACCCCCGAAGGTGGCGGCTGCCGGACGTAAATCTCTTTCCGGCCTCTTTGAGAGCAGGCTTGGGAAACAGTATGATGTTCCTCTCAATGATGCTGCCGCAGGACTGGCTATTGAAAAGTTCTGGGAGGTGCCGGCGAGTGTTGTCAATCTTGGGAGGAAACTCAACAGAGAGGTCCCGGCAACGGGCAAACAACTGGTAGAGATGGCTCATGAGGCAGGCTTGGGTGACATGTTCCCGGTGATGAGCAAGGAGGATAATGAACGTATCTCTGCAGAAGGGAAGATACCTGTGCTTGCATCATGGAGGGAAAGGATTATCTCCGGTAAGGTAGCTCCAGACACACTGCTTACACTTGCCGGCCTGGCTTCATTCAGTGTCGACCAGCGGCAGTTGGATGACAGGATAAGCGGGATATTGGGGTCTGAGGTCTGAAGGTCTGAGGTCTGAGGTCTGAAGGTCTGAAGGTCTGAAGGTCTCAAGGTCTGAAGGTCTGAGGTCTGAAGGTCTCAAGTCTAAGGTCATGCGGTCATGCAGTCTCCTGCTTACTTGCCTCGTTGCCTGGTAACCTCGTAGAGGAGAATCCCTGCTGAGACAGAGACATTAAGTGAGCCTATGGCTCCTGTTATTGGAATAGTGACCTGCATATCAGACAGCGCCAGCAGCTCCCGGCTGATACCCTTTTCCTCCGAGCCGAGTATGACCACCACGGGTCCGGTCAGTGTCGGGAGACTGAGTTCCTGTCCTGCCTTTTCCGTTGCTGCAATGACCTTCAATCCTGAATCTTTCAGATAGGTGAGACACCTGGCCAGGCTCCTCACTCTGCATACAGGGAATGTGTTAAGCGCACCTGCTGACGCTTTGATTGCATCAGGCGATATTCTTGCCGAATTTTTTTCAGGTATGATAACTGCATGTACTCCAAAGCAGAGAGCTGAACGCACTATAGCCCCAAAATTACGCACATCACTCACACTGTCAAGCATCATCAGCAGCGGTTCTTTCCCCTCTTCAAAGATCCGTGGCAGGATGTTCTCAATATTCTGGAACTCTATTGCTGAGAGCCATGCAATGACACCCTGGTGGTTCTTACGGGTGATATAATCAAGCTTCTCCAATGGTACAACCTGCCAGGGTAAACCAAGCTCATTTACCATCTGCATAAGCTCATGGTACTGTACTCCACGTAATCCCTGGCGTACCAGTACGCGGTCTATATGCCTGCCTCCTTTTATGGCTTCCATGACAGGGTGCATGCCAAAGACGAATTCTTTCTCGCTGTGCATCATTGTAGCTCCTCCGGGTTATCAAGTCTGTAAACCTTGCCCTCGCGCCACCTCGCCACAGCTATATCCCAATAGCTAACGGGTGTGGAGGCCCTGTTCAGGGCAAAGTCATTATCTGAAAAAATACTCTTTTGTTTCCGAAAGTTGAACCACAGATATTGATCCTCCACCGTGTAACGTGTTCCCCAGCGGCTTTTAACAGGAGGCTTCCGGTAGCCCCAGCTCTCCCCAGCGGCATTCTTGTAGACCTTGTCAGGCGGGCCGTACATTATGTAGATCATGCCTCTATCGGTCAGCCATCCGGCTTTATAGGAGCTGAAATAATAATTGGAAAAAAGTGTGCGGTTATAATATATCCTTATCAGTTCCTTTGATCTCTCGATGCTGCCAGTACGGTCAAACCAGAACTTGTCAAGGGCCAGCTTGGGTTTCTCGGCATTCAGCATCTCATCCATCTCCTGTGGCGTTGCCAGGTAGGCGAGGGGTGGTATCATGGTCTCAGGACTGGTCATTGAAGGGTGGTCAGGACCGAAATTATTTATTACCAGACCCTCGCGGATAAGGCTGTCCGGTGATATCAGGTAGATACCTTCACGAGGGAACATCACTGGTAAAGTATCAGAATATGATAGGGGTACGATGGCATCAGGTTCCGGAGCGAGGGTGACTTCCGGTAATATTGTCGACGGGGATGGAGGGATAGTATTCACTCCCTTGTAATAAAAGACCCACAGGGTGTCAGGCTGCAGCGAAGGGCAGAGGACGTTTACATACTGCTCTCTTCTGACAACAAAGTTATTGAGTTCTCTTTTGCTGAAATGGTCACGTATCTTGTAGTTCAGCCTGCTGTATTTACCGGTCCGTTCGAAGTCTACGAATGTCTGCAGTGTTCGCTGCCTTATAAGATCAATGATCTTTATCTCAGCTGTATAGGCGTTGCCCTCATGGGTTTTCATGGGTATCCGGAAGGAATAATCGCCTCCTATCTCTTCACGCTTAAGATCATATTTGTATGTTGCAGTATCTGCCAGTATACCGTCGAGGGTATTATCATGCAGTCTCACCGAGATGAGCACTGACGCCATGGGTACCCCCTGAGGGTTAGCCTCACTGAAATTGAACTCCCCTCTTCTTATACTGATTGTTATCACAGATGTTGTGGCATCCTCATCATAGACTGTGACATAGGGTGTATAGACATTTTTCGACGGGTTGTAGATGTATGACATGTCCTTGGTGTCAGTGGCATCTTTTTGTGTCACCGCACATGACCACAGTAATAGTGTCATCATCACAACTATTGTGACTGCCGCTGTCTTATTTTTCAGACCTCTTACCATGGCATAAAGTTAATAAAGATTTTAAAGCCTGTTCTCTTTCCATCTCATTCTCAGCCGGCAGAGCTCGGCGCCGTCGTTCTCCCTTGTTATGGAGTGGATGAATGATGTGCCTTCATCAGCAGGTCTGCCTGTGAAAATGGTTATCATCTCACCCAGATGCCCTTCCAGGAGATAGTTCACCTCGATGGTATCAGGCGTATGCCGGCTAATGAATTCAGGATCATAACAATTGGCTACCCAGTGCACATAACGTGCATTGTTCACATGTCTGTTCACATCAATGTCATCGATGGTGACTCTCAGCCTGATGACTTCATGGTCGCCTTCAGGGATGGGAGGGACCCGTCGCGCATTGGTTTCCAGCGCTCTCTCCTCCGGGAACCGGACGTTAAGGGTTGACAGCGCCTTGTCAGGCCGCTGTGCCTTGCGGGTATTGTAATCGACTATCACCCATGAAGATGAGGCTCCTGCCAGGCGTTTCCCGGCAGCGTCATACATCTCAAGGTCACGCAGGGCGAAGATGGTCTCTGTGCCCCGGGGCCAGGTCCGCAGGGTGATCTCATCCCAGGCCATCGGCAGGGCTTCGATCCTGACAACCATCCTTGACAGTGCCCAGAAGAATCCGTCAGTCATCAGGTCATCACGACCCCATCCAATCTCTGCAGCGTGCCGGCCGGCAAGGTCTTCAAAGAAGCTGAAGAGTGATCCGGGACTAAGCCTGCCGGTGAGGTCCGTGTTGAAGATATTAACGGGGTACTTTCTTTCAAATTTCATCATCGTTGGTCATGTATTCTTCCATGAAACCCTCCAGTTCGCTGTGTGCCTTCTCCCACTGTTGCATGAGAGATTCAAGTTCCTGCTTTTTATCATCATATGTGCTGTAGAAGGTAGCATCATTTACAATTCCGGCATCGCCTGAAGCCAACCTGCCATTCATTGCCGCAATCTCACCCTCCACAGCTGTAATCTTTGCCTCGGTCTCTTCTGCCTGCTTGCGCAGCCTGCGGTGTACGCGTTCCGTCTCCTTCTTCTCAAGGTACAGCATCTTGCTGCTCAGCGGGGCAGTATCCTCCTCAGTCGTAGCAGGTACAATAACCGGACTCTGCATACCAGGTGCTGTAGCAGGACTCATTTTTTCTGCTTCCGCAACAGTATTCTTCTTGCCTGCTCCCGTCACACGTCTGCTCTTGCCTGCTCCCGGTTCATGACTCCTCTTCCCATCTCCCGGGTCATGACTCCTCTTCCCATCTCCAGCGACAGGGCTCCTCTTGCCTGCACCTCCAATAGCACTCTTCTTGTCTGCTGCTACGCCAGGCCTCATTTTATCCGGCGCTGCAACCTTCCTGACAGCTGACGGGTTTTTCTTCTCCAGCTCCCTCAGTGACTCGATTTTCCTTGCTCTGAGGAACTCTGTGATACCACCCAGGTGTGTCCTTATCTTACGGTTACGGAACTCAAACACTTTATCCACCAGGCCATCAAGAAAATCCCTGTCGTGAGAGACAACAATTAATGTGCCATCAAATTTATTTAGCGCCTGTTTTAGTATCTCCTTTGAGCGTATGTCAAGATGGTTGGTAGGCTCATCAAGAAGCAGCAGATTGTAAGGCTCAAGTAGCAGTTGCACTATTGCCAGGCGCGAGCGCTCACCACCGGACAACACTTTGACCTTCTTATCAATATCATCACCATGAAAAAGGAATGCTCCGAGAATATCACGCAGTCGGGTGCGTATGTCACCACGTGCTATCATATCTACTGTGTCGAACACTGTCATCTCGTCGTTAAGGAGCTCATCCTGGTTCTGGGCGAAGTAACCTGTTGACACATTGTGTCCCCTCTTCATCATGCCCTCATGGTTAATCTGCCCGAGTATCATCTTTGCGAGGGTTGTCTTTCCTTCGCCGTTGCGGCCCACGAAAGCAACCTTCTCGCCTCTTTCGATCTTCATCGATATCTTGTCGAGCACTATGTGGCTGCCATATCTTTTTGAGGCTTCTTCGGCCTCGACGACTATTGTGCCTGACCGCGGGGCGGGGGAGAAGCGTATGTTCATTGCCGAGGAGTCCTCGTCTTCGATCTCTATGCGATCAAGCTTCTTGAGCTGTTTGATCTTGCTCTGCACCTGTATTGCCTTGGTAGGCTTATACCTGAACCGCTCAATGAATTTCTCAGTGTCATCGATCATCTTCTTCTGGTTGCGGTATGCTGCCGTCTGGTGCTCGCGCCGGTCACGCCGCAGCTCGGTATATTTGGTGTAGGGCACCCTGTAATCGTATATTCTGCCGAGGCTGATCTCCAGGGTACGTTTGGTCACGTTATCAAGGAAGGTGCGGTCATGCGAGACGAGGATCACCGCGCCGGAGTAGGTCGCGAGGAACCCTTCAAGCCAGATTATTGATTCAATATCGAGGTGATTGGTAGGCTCATCAAGGAGTATAAGGTCAGGTTTCCTGAGGAGTATCTTTGCCAGCTCAATACGCATACGCCATCCGCCACTCAGTTCTTTGGTGGGCCTGTTAAAGTCGGTTGTGCTGAATCCCAGTCCTGTCAGTGTCTGTCCTGTCATCGCCACATAATCACCGCCCCCGAGAATCTGGTGTCTCTCGCCGGCAGTGTGCAACCTATCACACAGCTGGTGGTAGCTCTCGCTCTCGTAGTCAGTCCGTTCGGCTACTTCACGGGTAGTGTCAGCTATCTCCTGTTCCAGCGCTCGCAGCTCTGTGAATGCGGCGAGAGCCTCATCCATGACAGTAGTACTGTCCGAGATCTTCATTTGCTGTTCGAGGTAGCCGATGGTCAGCTCCCTGGGTCGTTCAATGGAGCCGGATGTTGGATCCTGGAGACCTGCAATGATCTTCATGAGTGTTGACTTCCCAGCACCGTTTCTTCCTGTCAGCCCGATACGTTCCTGACGGGTGATGAGAAATGAGATCTCATCAAGGAGAACAAAGCTGCCAAAAAGAAGAGATACATTATTGACGGAGACCATCGGATTAATTATAAAGCTGCAAAGATAAAAAAATAGTCTGAAGGTCTGCCGTTGCGCTCGGTCTTGCAGTCTAATCTGTAACTGCGCTAGGTCATGCAGTCACAATTCCCGTGGCATACTGCATATAAATTATTTGCGTTAATATTGTACCATAAACCGGTAGCCATGAAAAGGAGTCTGAAACTACTATTATTGTTATTTATACTGTTGCCCCTCATACTTATGCAGTCGTGCAGAAAGGATGAGCCCGACCCTTATGCTGATAATAAATACCTCGTCTCAAGCAAAGTGGAGTTGATGAGGACAAAGGATAATATAGTAACTCTTATCAACTTAGCCTCATTCCTTTACCCTGAGCTGGCCGGAGTGGCAAATGATGTAGTAAGTGGCGTAAATGTCTACAGTATTGAATATAATACCAGCTTTCTCGGAAAGGATATTGTTGCCTCAGGATTGGTTATGATACCCTCGGTGCCGGGCGATTATCCCGTACTCTCTTTCCAGAACGGAACGAACACCCTTAATGCCTATGCTCCATCTGTCGATCCTGACTCTCAGGCCAATCAGCTTCTCCTTGGCATTGCATCTACCGGATATGTAGTAATAATTGCCGACTATCTGGGCTTTGGTGCTACTAAAAGTATGGCACATCCGTACCTTCATAAAGAGTCGACGGTACAGACACTGATTGACATGCTCCGCTCTGTTGCTGAGTTTGATAAAGATGTGGCTAAGGAGATCTCAATCAGCAATGAGTGTTACCTGATGGGCTATTCCCAGGGAGGTTGGGCTACCCTTGCTCTTTTGGAAGCCATTGAGTCGAATTATGCTTCAGAATTTAACGTCAAGGCTACCTGCTGTGGTGCGGGGCCGTATGATCTAAACTATTTCAATGATCATGTGCTCAGCCTGACGGAATACCCCATGCCCGTTTTCCTGGGATACATTGTCAATGCCTATAGTAAGTATACGCTTTATGCCAACCCGCTGACCGATCTCATCAACGCTCCATATGCAGCCCGGATACCTGGATTGTATGATGGTATGCATACATCAGAGGCTATAAACAGTAAGCTGACGGTAAGCATTGCCGGGCTCTTCAAGGCCGAATATATAGCCGGATATGCCAGCGCACCGGTATATCAGGGAGTGCGCACTGCGCTGTCGGGAAACAGCATTGAAGGATGGGACAGCAATGTGCCTATACTCTTTCTGCATGGTACAGCTGACAAATATGTTTTTCCTGCCCTGTCAGCCAGAATGCATGATGATATGTTAGATGCAGGCAGCAGTCCGCTGAATTGCCTCTATGTAACAATGGAAGGCCTTGACCATTCACAGGCAGCAGTTCCTGCGTTATTTGCAGGACTGGAGTTTTTTAAATTAAATAGGTAAGAGAGGGTGGGAAGAAAAAAACAACTGCCAGTCCTAAGGGGTGTCACAATCACTGATATTGGATCAGAGGGCAATGCTATTGCCAGGGTTGACGACATGGTTCTGTTTGTGCCGGGAGTGATACCAGGTGATGTGATAGACGTACGGGTCACAAAGAAGAAAAAGCGTTACATGGAAGGAGTGGTCCTGGCCTTGATAACCCCATCACCAGACAGGATAACACCGCCATGCACACATTTCGGAGTCTGCGGCGGATGCCGATGGCAGCATTTGCCATATGAAAGACAGCTTTTCTACAAGGAGAAGCAGGTGCGCGACACCCTTACCCGTATCGGACATACACCTATTCCTGCTATTGATCCTATCCTCGCGTCAGAGAAGGTATATGGCTACCGCAACAAGCTTGAGTTCACCTTCTCAGAGAGGCGGTGGATAACACGCGAAGAAGTCACATCGGTGATTGAGCTGGGTAACAGCCAGGCACTGGGATTTCACATGCCTGGAATCTTTGACAAGGTGTTAGACATAAATGAGTGTCTCCTGATGTCAGGCCCTTCTGATGACATCAGAAACGAGGTGAGGCGCTACGCCAAGGGGAGAGGGCTTCCTTTCTACGATTTTCGTGATCACCACGGTTTCCTGAGGAACATGATTGTCAGGACATCTTCAGGCGGTGAGGTGATGGTAGTACTGGTGACAACAGATAGTCATACGGAGGAGAGGGAGGATCTGCTCAGTCACCTGGGGCAGAGGTTCCCCGAGATCACATCGCTTTACTATGTTATTAATACCAAGAAGAACGACAGCATCGCTGACCTGACCCCGGTACACTTTACGGGCAGCATGTTTATTACAGAGGCGCTTGAAGGACTTAAGTTCAGGATTGGGCCGAAGTCGTTTTACCAGACCAACAGCGGTCAGGCGGTGAGGCTTTATGCTATTGTGAAGGATTTTGCACAACTGACGGGACAGGAGAATGTATATGACCTCTATACCGGCACCGGAACCATTGCCTGTTATCTGGCATCAGGCGCTGCCAGGGTTACCGGAATTGAATACATAGAAGAGGCCGTGGCCGACGCCAGGGTCAATGCCTCGGAAAACGGCATTGACAATGCAGCTTTCTATGCCGGTGACATCAAGGATCTGTTCAATGAGACTCTTTTCGGTGAGAGAGGCCGGCCTGATGTTATCATCACTGACCCGCCCAGGGCAGGAATGCATGGTGATGTCACTGCAGCTATGCTGCGCTCGGGAGCAGGGAGAATAGTGTACGTAAGCTGTAATCCTGCCACACAGGCACGTGATATTGATATTCTCTCTTCAGGTTATAATGTAACACGTGTTGCTCCCGTAGATATGTTTCCTCAGACATTCCACGTTGAGAACGTTGTATTGCTGGAGAAAAAGCAAAACTAGTATTGGATAGTACTTAATGATTTTATACTTTTGCGGCTCTGTTGGATAGACCAAGAGTGTTCTTTTTAGAAATAGGAGAGATGGGTGAGTGGCTTAAACCAGCAGTTTGCTAAACTGCCGTATGGGTAACTGTACCGGGGGTTCGAATCCCCCTCTCTCCGCAGACCATATCATACCCTTCCGCCGTGAGGCGGAAGGGTATTGTATTTTCCGGCTGAGCGAACCCGGCTTGCCGGAGTGAGCGATGGCGGGAAATACAAAAAACTGATGAGCAACGCTCATCAGGTATGATATGGTCTGACGATTCCCCGCCAGGGGATCACCGAAGGTAATCCCTAGCTATACTAACATTAGAAGAGGCGCATAGCGCATCCCCTGCATTGTCTGCTGCAGGTTCGCCCGTTAGGGGATCACCGAAGGTAATCCCCTTGTCTAAGAATGCTACATGGATGCGCAGAGCGTATCGCTTAACCCAGATTAAGTTAGGTTGCAGAAAACGAAAATTATTTTGATTTACAAGTCTAATCTTCGTAAATTTGGGATACTGCAAACTAATCTAAAAACATTTATCATGTCAAATGAAGGACTAACAACAGACCAAAGTCAGGTTGAGGCTCATGCTCCTATGTCATCGAACCTGCCCGATCTTGCTAAGTACATGCGATTTATCGGGTTACTGGCGATGATCGGAGGAATCCTTTATTGCCTGACAATAGTTGGTGCAATTCTTGGAATACCCTATTTTATAATGGGTAAAAGAATGAGGGAATCTGCCGATGCTTTTAACAGCTATAACACCTCAACTTCTGTCAACGATCTGGAGACAGCCATCGAGAGACAAACACGGGCCTTTTTCATTCAATATGTGTTAGCAATAATTGCACTTGTTCTTTTTGCGATCTATATGGTAGTGATGATTGGCATCCTTGCGTCAGGCGGATTCGGATCATAACCAGCTGCAGCCCTCAGTCTTCAGCCCCCAGCCCTCAGTCTTCAGCCCCCAGCCCTCAGCCCTCAGTCTTCAGTCCTCAGTCTTCAGCCCTCAGTCTTCAGTCCTCAGTCTTCAGCCCTCAGTCTTCAGTCAATGCTGACTGCTGACTGCTGACTGCTGACTGCTGACTGCTGACTGCTGACTCTTGGTTCCCTGCCCCCTGCTTCAGCCCTCAGTCTTCAGTCACTGCCGACTGCTGACTCTTGGCTCCCTGCTTCAGCCCTCAGTCTTCAGCCCTCAGTCTTCAGCCCTCAGTCTTCAGTCACTGCCGACTGCTGACTGCTGACTGCTGACTGCTGACTGCTGACTCCTTGCCCCTTGCCTGCCCCATCTGGTCCGCAAATAGTCTCATGAATTTTTAGGATAATAGATTATTTCAATAAGAATCATAAAAACCTGCAAAAAAATCCTTATAAATAAAAAATGTGACGGAAATATTCTTACCTTTGCGGCGTTTTTACGATCAAAGAATAAACACTTTTTTACTCAGAATAACAGAACCAAATTTAAACAGACATGAAAAACAGATTTTTTTTAGTTGTTGCTACAGTTGCTGCAGTTGCTCTTATTACCAGCTGCGCAAAAGTTCCCCAGGCTGCTCTTGATGCTGCTACCGCAGCTCTTGAATCAGCCAAGACCGTACAGGCAGATGTATATTTCCCCGCCGAATTTGCTGCCCTGAACGATTCTATGACAGTCATGCTTCAGAACATTGAGACACAGAAATCAAAGTCAGCTAAAGACTTCAAAGTTGTTAAGGAAAACGCTGATGCTATCGCATTAAAAGCTGCTGAACTTGCCGGAAATGTTGAAGTAAAGAAAGGTGAAGTCAAAGCAGAAGCTGAACTTATGATGGCTGAAGCCAAAGTTCTCCTTGAAGAAGCAAAAGTTCTCATCCTGAAAGCACCCAAAGGCAAAGAGGGCAAAGCTGTTCTTGACGAGATCAAAACCGAGCTCAGTGTAATTGAGACTTCACTTAGCGATGCTCAGATGCATTATGATGGTGGTACAAACTACATGGTGGTTGTTGACAAAGTAAAAGCTGCTACCGAAGGCCTCAACGGCATCATCGTAGAGCTCAAGGAAGCTATGGTAAAAGCCGGCATTAAAATCTGATTTTAATTCCAGGTAATAATATTGATCCCCGGGCCCAGGCCCGGGGATTTTTTTAAACTCACCCCATGAAAAGAGGCTCACTTGTCCGTATCCTGATTTCTTTTTTTGTTGTAGCTGTTGTAATTTTCCTTATCGTGCAGCTGTTCAGGGCTCTTGTTCCCGACTCTCCCCAGGGTGAGGTGGAGAGGGCACGGTCAGCAATAGCCAGGGCAAGAGATCACCATTCGGAGGTCTACTCTCCCCTGTTGTTCAGAGAGGCGCAGAATAACTATGACTCAGCAATGGCAGTATGGCGAAGTGAGAATGATAGATTTATTCTGCTGCGCGACTATGAGCGGGTGTTGTCATTTGCAACTATCGCAGAGAAAAAGGCAAATGAAGCCAGCATTAATACTATCTCACGTTCGAGCAGCCTTAAATCCAGCCTCACAAGTGAGATTAGCCGCCTGCGGAAGGAGATGATCTCGTTCGAAAAGATATTTCTGGCCATGCCGGTGCCACAGGATCTGAAGAAAAAGCATGCCCGTGGTAAGCTTCTGCTCCGTGAGGCAGAGATTGACCTCCGGAAAGAAAATTATGTTAACGGCAATGTCAAAATCGCTGAGGCCAATGAGTACATCTCAGGAAGCTATAATCTCGCAAAGAAGACCCTGAGAGAGTTTTTTAAAGCTTATCCCGACTGGGACGAGTGGGCTACGGAGACTATTTCTGTTAGCCGCAAGACAGGCTCATACGCAATACTGATTGAAAAGATCCCTGCATTATGCCATCTGTATCATGGTGGCAAAAAGAAATATACCTTTGAGGTAGAATTTGGCAGCAACTGGCTGGGAGATAAAAAAAGCAGAGGTGATAATGCTACTCCGGAAGGGAAGTATATTGTTACCAAAAAGCTCTCAGGCGGCTCAACCAAGTATCATAAGGCACTGATGATCAATTATCCCAACAAAATTGATATACAGGAGTTTAATGAAAGGATCAGAAACGGCCAACTACCTGCAGATGCACGTATCGGCGACATGATAGAGATTCATGGCGATGGGGGCAAGGGAGCCAACTGGACACAGGGGTGTGTAGCTTTGCGTAATGACGACATGGATATTTTGTATAAATATGCTGACAGAGGAACACCGGTTACAATTATAGGCTCAACATTAACTATTGAGGAGTTCTTCACCTCCAGAGAAAAATGATTATGGAAGAGCAGCCAGAAAACAAACCGGGGGACAACGATTCCGTAATACGAAGGTATTGGAACTCAGTGCAACAATTTTTCATGTTGCATCCCAAAGCCAGAACAGGCCTCATAATTCTTGCCGTGGTTGCTATATTGTTTTTGATTATTAGCATACCCCTCTACATGGCGCCCGCCCTTCAAAGTTCATGGGGCACCAACAGGACTGAGTGCAGGGCTGACTCATCGCTACTTGACAATAGCGCAATCAAGAGGCAGATATCGAATACGAATAATGAGATTTACAGGCTGGAGAGACGGCTGACATCATTCATTCCTACCCAGACCTACCTCGTTATCAATACTGTTGACAACAGATTCTCTCTCTACAGGAGCCGGAAGCTTGTCCGTGAAGGCTTTTGCTCATCAGGCAGCTACACGCTTCTCAGGACTGAAGACGGGGAGAAGGAGTGGATCTTCAAGACTCCCAGAGGCAGGTTTACCATTCAGGGCAAGATCACCCATCCTGTGTGGCGCAAGCCCGACTGGGCATTCGTTGAAGAGGGGCTGCCTGTTCCGGGCCCGGTAGATGCGTCACGATATGAGTATGGCGTGCTTGGCGATTATGCCATGAGCCTTGGAGATGGTTACCTGATACACGGCACACTCTACAAGCGACTGCTGGGGATGCCGGTGACACACGGATGCATAAGACTCAATGATGATGATCTTGAGACCGTTTTCAATGCCCTCAGTGTAGGATCAAAAGTATATATTTACTGACAACACCTTCAGCAATGAACCGGGGAAAATATAAACTGTACATTATAGCAGGCGTAGCGCTGGGTCTCTTTCTCATCTATTACCTTGTTATGTCAGTGTCAGCCGTTACCCATGCTGTAAGGGCCTTTGATGATGGATACTTCGCCTCGCTGGAGCAAAAAGAGGGGGATACGATCAACCAGTGTGCCATACCAGGATACATTGACATGTTAAGGAAGAAAGCCTTCCTGAGTTCTCAGGTCAGGCTGGCGGAGTCAGATTCAATAGGTCTTCTAATTGATATGCGCGACAGTGTCATTCAGCTCCTGATAAAAGGGCTGCCGGTACACACTATCAGAATTGATGAATATGATGTCTCGCCATTCTTCCAGAGGGCTAACCAGGAGGCTATCTACAACTTGCTGTCAGAGCCGGCTACCGTCACCGGTATGCAAGCCACCTTCATGAAAGATCCTATCACTGTTAAGATCGCACCTAGGGATACTTCCGAGGCAGTTGTAGATGCTAAACCTGATACAACTGACTTTGAAGCAGTGTTCTTTACTATTGACACTGATCATGATATTCGTTTTTACTTTGAACAGCAGGAGGATACGATCAATGCTGACAGGCGGGCAAAATTTATTTTCGATCTGAAGGACCGTTCAAAAAACGCCTTCTCCACAATGAATGCCATCGTCAGGTTTCGCACTCCACCCTATGTGCCATATATCAAGATATGGATACCCAAAGCTGAAGCCAAGGTTATTTACAGGGCTATTCCCCGTGAGGGAATGATTGTTCTGACAAAATAACCTTACCTGTGCATTAATACGGATAAATTCTTACTTTTGCACAACTTTTTTACGGTCTGTAGCTCAGATGGTAGAGCAGCTGACTCTTAATCAGCGGGTCCAGGGTTCGAGTCCCTGCAGACCGACCAGTTAATAAGGATGAATCCATAGTAGAGCATCCCGACTTTAGTCGGGAGGGTCCAGGGTTCGAGTCCCTGCAGACCGACCAGTAAAATGTTGTGGGAATCACCGCAACATTTTTTATTTGCATAAGATCAAACGGTAAAAACCCAAGGTAGTCGCTTCCGCTCCTCTGAGTTTCAGAACCGAAAATTGAATTTCCAGCCGGCCTCCCGGAGAGATTGTACAGGCAACATTCAACATTATTCCTGATAAAATGTTATTAAGACACAGATCCAGAAATGATTGTATGCACTGACAGACAATATTTGCAGTCAGTTTATTGTAAATCACTACCTTTACAGGTGTCAGAATAATTAATTGCCGCAAAAGAGAGATGAGAATAGCAGCAACCCAACCACTGACCGAGATAGATGGCCGCAGCCTCTATTATACATTTATTGCCGGGGGTAACAGAGTAATAGCCAATCAGGCTGAGCTCAACAGGATAAATGTTTTCCCGGTGAACGACGGTGACACCGGTACCAACCTGGCAACAACAATACGCTCTGTTATCGAGACTTTGCGTCCCGACAAGAATTATAAAATTACCGCCGGCAGAATAGCAGAAGCTGCAATCATGAACGCCAGGGGTAACTCAGGGATAATCTTTGCCCAATTCCTCTATGGCATCAGTTGTGAGACAGACAGTACTGCCACCATCAATCTCAGACAATTTGCCGAGAGTGTGCAGCGGGCAGTGAAGTACGTGTATGAAGCGGTGGCAAATCCTGTAGAGGGCACAATGCTGACCGTCATTAAGGAATGGGCTGAATATCTAAATACCAGCTGGCATAAGTTTACTGATTTTGACCTCTTTCTCCTGAGCTCAATGGAGGTACTAAAGAAATCATTATCTGAGACTACATCAAAACTAAGGGTCCTGGCCAAAGCCAAGGTTGTTGATGCCGGTGCCAAAGGATTTGTGCTTTTTGTGGAGGGTATGATAGACTATACCCGATCAAGGAACCTCAAAGAACTGATACAGTCAAAAGTTGAGAGCATATCGCACTTCAAAGAAGAGGTGACTATCGCCGAGACGGTCAGCTTCAGGTACTGCACCGAGGCGATAATAAAAAACAGCAGTATTGATCATGATCGGCTCTCGGAGATACTTGGAAGATATGGTGATTCTGCCGTTATAGCAGGGTCAATGTCACTACGGAGAATACATGTTCACACCAATGACCCGGCTGACCTGTTCAATGAGCTGAGAAACTACGGCCTGCTGACTTTCCAAAAGGCTGATGATATGGTAAGACAGAGTGACTCTGTCCATAACCGTAAATGGAATATCGCATTGGTGGTTGATTCTACATGCGATATTGCTCCGGAGATAATGGATCATTATCAGATCCACATGTTGCCAATAAACCTGTTTTTTGGTGAGAACCACTACCTTGACAAGGTGACGATCAGGCCTGATCAATTTTACACATTGCTTGCCGAAAGTACTGAGTATCCGAAGACAGCACAGGTTAATGAAAAAGCATTTGTGAACCTTTATTCACAGCTTGTATCACGTTATGATTCTGTGATTGCACTGACCGTGTCTGACAAACTCAGCGGCACCTTTAATTCAAGTCAGAAGGCAGCATTGCAGGTATCACAGGAGTTTAAGAAACCGATATTCGTTATTAACACAAAGAGTGTTTCGGGTTCCGTCGGTCTTCTGGCGCTGCGCACTGCAGAAGCAATCGAAGAAGGTCTCAAGCACGAAGAGATAGTAGCATTATCAGATAAATGGGTCAATGACACAAAGATATTTGTCAGTGTAAGAGATCTTAAATATATGGTGCGCGGAGGCAGGGTGTCTCATTTCAAGGGACTCATTGCCCGGCTGCTGAATATCAATCCTATCGTCTCCGTTGATGCTTCTGGCAAGGCTATCGTCTTTGACAAGGCCTTTAGCCAGATGGCAAATATGGAAAAAGTGATGGGTCACATTAAGAAGTTATCAGCAGGAAGAACAATACGGAATTATATTGTGCTTCATGCTCAGAATCCTGAAGCTGCTGACTGGTATTCTGCAGAGATGGAGGCTCTGTTCAATAAAAAACCGGTGTCAGTAGTAAATATTTCCCCGGTAATAGGAGCGCATGCCGGAGTAGGAGCTGCCTCCGTAGCATTTATGTTTGACTGAAAAGATTGGTTATGTCCTTCCTTAATATATGGTTACAGGCCCTCATGGTCATTATGATAATGATGACCTCACTGTGGATCGTGAGTGTCATAATAAAGAATGTGAGTATAGTTGATCTTTTCTGGGGTTTGGGATTTGTGCTTACCGGCTGGTATTATTATTTTCACACAGAGGGTTTTGAGCCGAGGAAGCTGATATTAATGATTATGGTGACCATCTGGGGTCTGCGTCTTTCAGTATATCTCACATGGCGCAATGCTGGCAGGGGAGAAGATTTCAGGTACCAACAGTTCAGACAGAGCTATGGTGTGAAGCGCTATTGGTGGATCAGTTTCTTCCAGACTTTTCTGTTGCAGGGTGTTCTAATGTGGCTGGTATCAGCGCCACTGCTGGGAGCCCAGTATTATGCCGGCAATAATCACATCGGCATAGCTGATTTTCTCGGTATTGCACTATTTATCATCGGGATGACGTTTGAGACCGGCGGTGATCTGCAGCTCGCACGCTTTAAGGATGACCCGGCCAATAAGGGTAAGATACTCAACAAGGGCTTCTGGAGGTATACACGGCACCCGAACTACTTCGGTGATACGGCTGTATGGTGGGGCTTTGGTCTGGTAGCTATTGCAGCCGGCAGCTATATCACGTTTCTGGGATCAATTCTCATGACAGCACTTATAATCAGGGTCTCAGGTGTTGTGCTGCTTGAGAAATCTCTGGTGGAACAGAAGCCTGGTTATAAGGAATACATTGAAAAGACAAGCTCTTTTATTCCCTGGTTCCCGAAAAAGGGAACATCCTGAACCTCTTATTAAGAAAGAAGTCCATGACGCTGTCGTTGAGGTTGTAAATCCTTTCCCGAAAAAGAAATCCCGACAGGGTACTTATGCCTGCCGGGATTTCACTACTCAACTTAAAAGTGACTGCTTATTTCAGTGCTTCGTTATATAGTTCAGTTACCTTCTTCCAGTTGACCACGTTCCAGAAAGCACTTACGTAGTCAGGCCTGCGATTCTGGTATTTAAGATAGTATGCATGTTCCCACACGTCAAGCGTAAGGATTGGCTTACCGCGTTTTACGGAGACATCCATCAACGGGTTCTCCTGGTTTGGTGTCTGTGAGACAAACAGTTTGCCATCAGCATCAACAGCCAGCCATGCCCATCCGCTTCCGAACTGTGTTTTGGCTGCATTTTCAAATTCCCCTTTAAACTTGTCAAATGAACCGAATGTCTTAGTGATGGCATCCAGAAGTGCACCCTGGGGCTGACCACCGGCATTGGGACCCATTACTTTCCAAAACAACATATGGTTGTAGTATCCTCCGCCGTTGTTTCGAACCGCGGCCGGGAGTGTGCTGATCTTTGAAAAGATGTCTTCCAAAGAAAGGTTGTCTATCTTATTTTCAGTTGCTGCCTTGACAAAATTGTCAAAGTATGCTTTGTGATGCTTTGAGTAATGAATTTCCATTGTCTGAGCATCAATATAAGGCTCCAGTGCATTGTATGCATAAGGGAGATCCGGAAAAGTATAATTCTGTGCCATAATTTTGTGGTTTGTTGTTACAAGACTAATGATAAACGTGAAAGTCAGAATTGCGATTGTTCTCATTTTGTTAGTAGTTTATGTGTGAAACATCAACAGATGATAATTGTTCACAGCCAAATATTTTATTCTGTACTGATTTCTTATCTTTCGGCTTAATAAATAGTGATAAACTAAAATTTACAACAATGAAATGGCAAGGACGTCGTGGCAGCAATAATGTGGAAGACCGCAGGGGTATGAGCACTGGCACCAAGGTTGCAGGAGGTGGTATTGGTACACTGGTGATCGTGCTGCTTGTGTACCTTCTTGGCGGCGATCCGTCGTCAGTTATTGAGCAGACAGAATCCGGAATGACTTCAGGTCCGGTTGAGGCAACAGAAGAGGAAAACCAGATGGCACAATTTGTATCGGTAGTGCTTGCCGATACTGAGGAGGTGTGGGGAAAGATATTTGCAGCGTCGGGCGCCAGCTACCGTAAGCCTACTCTTGTTCTCTTCCGTGATCAGGTGCAGTCGGCCTGCGGTTATGCAACTGCCGCCAGTGGACCTTTTTACTGCCCCTCAGATGAAAAAGTATACATTGACCTAAGTTTCTGCGATGATCTGCAAAAGAAATACGGAGCCTACGGCGATTTTGCCGTGGCCTACGTTATTGCACACGAGATAGGTCACCATGTACAGAACCAGATGGGTATTCTTGCGGAGGTAAGCAAGGAAAGGTCACGTGTTAGCGAGGTCAGGGGCAATCAGCTTACCGTGAGGCTGGAGCTCCAGGCTGATTTTTTTGCAGGAGTATGGGCTCATCACGCAGATAAGATGTTCAACTCAATTGAAGAGGGAGACATAAAGGAGGCTCTTAATGCAGCCTCCTCCATCGGTGATGATGTGCTACAGAAGAAATACCAAGGACGTGTCACACCCGATTCATTCACCCATGGCACCGCAGCTCAGCGTTCCGGCTGGCTACGCAAGGGCTGGGAGACAGGTGACATTAATCAGGGAGATGCTTTCTCAGCCAATATTTAATCAACTGTTCTTCATGCTTATCGGTTGCCCGGTAGCCTCCAGCACGTTCCACCAGAGCTCACCGCCCACATCTATCTTTTTGCGTTTGGCTACTACCATCGGTATTGGCATCAGAGTGAACTGGTTATTCCAGAAACCGATCACAAAGTCAGTCTTACCCGCCATAGCAGCATGTACTGCATTCTGGGCCAGAAGGTTGCAGAACTTGCTGTCATTGGGATTGGCAGGGGCACTGCGGATGATATAGCTGGGATCGATGTATTTGATTGAATGACGAAAACCTGTCTTTGTGAACTCATCGCAGATCCTGTCCTTGAGAAAGACGCCGATATCCAGATTCTTGATATTGCCTGAGGCATCCTTCTCCCTCTCAACTGCTTCGAAGAGATCCTGTCCTGCTCCTTCAGCCACGACTATCACTGCATGGTGCCGCTCTTCAAGTCTTTTACGCAGGATAGCCAAAAAACCCTGTGGTCCGTACAGGTCGAACGGCTGTTCCGGTATAAGAACAAAGTTCACCTCTTGAATTGCCAGGGCAGCGCTGGCTGCTATGAAGCCCGATTCACGTCCCATGAGTTTGACCAGCGCTATCCCGTTATATGCTCCGCTGGCTTCATTATGAGCATACCTGATAATATCATTCGCGATAGAGAAGGCAGTCTCAAAGCCAAAAGATTTCTGAATGAAGTCGATATCATTATCTATTGTCTTGGGAACGCCTGCAACAGCTATCTTGAGTTTCCTGTTCATTATCTCCTTCTGGATGGCATGGGCGCCGCGCATGGTGCCGTCGCCGCCGATACAGAAGAGGAGATTGATGTTAAGTATCTCCAGGGTGTCAACCATTTTTCCAACATCCTGATTTCCGCGTGAGGTACCCAGAATAGTACCGCCAGTGAGATGGATATAACTGATCATCGCCGGTAAGAGGTCGACAACCGGATGGTTATACTCCGGATTCAGTCCCTCAAAACCGTACTGGAAACCTAGTATTCTTGTGACTCCATACCTGTAATACAGCTGGTTGACCAGGCTGCGTATGACATTGTTGAGACCGGGGCAGAGTCCACCGCATGTCACAATGCCAACCTTCGTTTTGGCAGGTTCAAAGAAGATCGACTCTTTCGGGCCGGCCTTTTCAAAGGAGACAGGCGTTACACCGGTACTGGCAAATTTCTTGAAACTGCTGACTGAAACATCATATATGACCCTTTCATCATCCCCGACGAATTTGTAGATGGGACTGCCGGGTCTGCGGCCCTCTTTCAGGGGTGATATGACATTACATTTGCCAAGGGCAGGAATAAGAAAATCCTCATACTTCATAGTAAGATAATAAGTCTGATAAATGAAATTAGCTCATTGATTCCATTAAGTCAAAATTACTGTTTTTTTCGAGGGGTGCTACATGTTAACAGGATGGATGCAGGACTATATGACACTTCGTTTCTTGGAGCTCTTCGGGAAGCTTCCGCTGTCGTTGTTTTGAAAATGGTGCCGAGTCTTATTATGCTGCCAGAGTGTTCCGCGCTATACTAAGGGTCTGATATTGCGCATTTTACGTGATCATATACATGTGATTAGACTAATCATATGAAAGCAGTGCTTTGTCAAAATCGTGACTCATTGGATACTAAATTATTAGTTTCCCTATTGTTTAGAGAATCAATGCTATAGGCAAAGACATAAGCTGCAAATCCATCTTCGCACCGGATCTCTCATAAAAAAGACTCTATTTTTGACGAAGACCCTCAATCTGCTTATCAGCTGCGTTTAGGTATAAGTGAACCTTCCTGTTTTTTTGACAAGGGGTTCCTGAAAGGCTCGCAAAGACCCACTTAGTGGACTTCAGGTGCTTGTGGCAGGTATGTATGTGCAGTATCTTTGATGTGAAGGAAAAAACGAAGAGACATGAAAACATTTCATAATATTTCTTTAGGTTTGACCGGAGCAATCGCGCTCAACCACAGACGACCCTGGGATTTAGGTTACTTCCAGGTGGAATTTAATTCTCTCATACGGATTATTCTTGTATGCATAGTATTTTGTTTGACCTCATATAAAGTTCCAGGCGGGAATCTTGTAATGACAGAAGAAATGAGATTCCAGGCTGAAAGGGCTTTGTTTTATTTTGAGATCAGGGAGCAGCCATTCAGTGAGGAGCTGTTGGGGAAATGCATGTATTATGAGCGGATAAAATATAATGAGATAGTTTTATTACAGGCCAGACTCGAAACAGGTTATTATAGGTCGGATATCTTTCTGAATGGGAATAATTTATTTGGTATGAGATTCCCCAGATCCAGGCCAACCCTTGCTACAGGATCCTACAAGGAGCATGCTCAATATTCGCACTGGTCTGATTCTGTCAAGGATTATGCACTATGGCAAAGATGGTACTTGTCATTGGGGTATCGGATAGGAGGGAACAATGATAATGATTTCTATCTCGTATTCCTGAATTGTATTCCATATGCCGCGGATCCCCGGTATATCAGCAAACTGGTGACAATGTCACAAAGTGATATGACCTGAAATCTTTTCACAATGAGGCTGCCTGTTATTTATGCCTCTAGAGCCTATCCCGGATAATTCAAAACTATCTTACCTTTAGTGAATATCTTTACGTGTTATGCGTGATACATATTACAGCTAGTCATAAGATGAAGACAAAACTTAGAGTATTATTAACAGGAGCATCTGGAGCCGTTGGACTTGAAGTTTTGAAGCAGTTGAACTACTCCAAATTATATGATGTTACAGTTTTTGATATCAAAACACCCCGGACTATTAAAATTCTTTCCGGTTTTAGTCATGGAACAAATATTATTTATGGTGATATAAGTAATGAGCAGGATTTAAGAATAGCATGCATTGAACAGGATATAGTAATTCATCTTGCTGCCATTATACCGCCATTGGCTGACGAGCAACCAGAACTCGCGCATAAAGTCAATGTGTCAGGAACTGAAAATCTGATCAGATCGCTGGAACAACTATCTCCGAACGCGTTTTTATTTTATAGCTCATCCGTTTCCATTTATGGTGATAGGGTAGAATATCCAAATATCAAGGTAACTGACCCAGCTAATCCCAGTGAAGGAGATGAGTATGCAAAAACGAAAATGGCGGCAGAAAAACTGATACAAAATAGTAAGCTCAACTGGAGCATCTTTCGACTTTGTGCAATAATGGGCCGGCATAAAATATCTAAATTGATGTTTCACCAGCCTTTAAATACTTCATTTGAGATAGCGACTCTTGAAGACACTGGCAGGGCTTTCGTTAATGCCATTCAAAAGAGAGATGAGCTCTCGGGGAAGATATTCAACCTTGGAGGTGGAGAACAGTGTCGATCTACTTATGAAGAGTTTCTGGAACGATCTTTCAAGATTGCCGGACTGGGAAAGCTTGACTTTGCTCCTAAAAGCTTCGCTGATAAAAACTTTCATTGCGGATTTTACCAGGATGGTGAAGATTTAGAGAATATTATTCACTTTAGGAGAGACTCAATGGACAGCCATTTTGAACGAGAGAAGGGAAAGATTTCATGTATTAAAAAATTGATTACTTCAATTCTCAGACGTCCAATTAAATACTTTCTGCAAAAAAAATCCGAACCCCTTAAAGCTTTAAGAGATAATACTATAAAAGCGATAAAACATTTCTTTAACAAGTAATGAAAAGATATTTAAAATAATTGACAGGCAGCAACCTGTTAAGGGCTTTTTTAGTTCATCGTAATAGTCATACCACCACCACCCTGGCTTCCAAAGCGTGGATTTACAACGTTATTATAGATTGAACCAAAAGTGAATGAAAATCCAAACATGGTAAAATATTGGAATTGTGTGGCAAGTTCTTTCCTCCGCAACAGAACCTCCTCAGCCGTGGCTCCTCCTTTTACCAGACCGAGCTGATCGTGGATAAGTGAAGCACCTCCTCCGAAATTGACAGAGAATCCTTTAGCAATTCTCAGGTCAATAAATCCATTGAGAGAGAGATTGTTTTTCGTCCAGTTGTGCAAATAATTGCTATACGACATGCTGATATTAGCAGAACCCCACTTCTGGACAACCTGATAGGCAGCACTCAGTGAGTGCTGGAAATGCTTTTCCTTTATCTTGTTATATATGGTTGTGTCATTATAATTTGACAAGTTAAATCCTATTGAATAAAGAATCCTAAGTTGCCTCCTGGTTGATTCAGAATAGGGGAAAAGGTCATACTCGATCCCTGGCATTAACGTAGTTGATAACTTAAGATTATTGTAGCTTGACGATCCGATGTAATAGGATCCTCCATAAGACCAGTGATCGGAGATACTCTTAACAATCAATGCACTGAAAGATTTTGAATTATTTTCACTTGTAATTATATCACCGTCTATATCAAATTTGTCTATACCATAATTGTATCTTGCTCTCAAATCTGTTTTCCAGTCTTTTGTAACCCTGCTACTGGAAATGTTACCGCTCAGATTACTGGCTTTATATGTTTGTTGCCCATCAAGATATCCATTAAATGAAGCTCTGAAAACCCAGCTGTTCCATTTATCTGTTGATACAGTTTCTGATAGCGGTTCACTGAAGCTTATATTCAGGTACTGTGACAAAGGAGTTTTAGCAACATACCTCATCAACCCCATTTTTAGTGTTTTAACCTCTTTGATCCTTATCTCATCCTGTGTTTCATCGGGCGATGTGACAAAGGAGATTGTGTCACGCATACCCGCATTCTGGTTCTGTCCTACCAGAAAAAAAGTTTTCTCTCGTCCCCCGGAACCGGTGCCTTGAGAGCTTGAAATAATATAGACACCTGCATCTTTGATATCGCGTACATAGTTCACATATGGTATCTCTTTGCGTATATAATCACTTGCTTCCATAAAGATATTCAGGGCATCTTTTCGTAAAGTATCAGGTACTGTATTTGTTTCCTGAGCAAAAGTGCAGATGGTTGTGAACAAAAGAAGAAGCGGAACAATAAACTTTTTCATAAGTTTTGAGAGATTAGTTAAGGCGGCACGAAATTAAACAAATCAAACGATCTGAATCGAATAAATAGGAATCATATCGGGTCGCCTGTAAGATGTGGCTTAGCCTAACCCGGTCTTATCCACGATCTGCTGGTGGTCTTTCCACATTCCGGAAAGTCGAGATATAATCTCTCTTGGGTGCTTTTTCAGCATATAGATATTGTCCTATTTCAGATTACGGGTGCTTTTGCTGGAACTTACTCAGCAACAATTTTTCTTCCCTTTAACTTTTTCAAATGCTTCCCTGCCTTCAGATATGGAAAAGTAAATCAGACCTGCAGCACCAATAACATCGGCGTAGGCAAAACCTGTGAGTTCATAAACAAGACTTGATATCAGTAAAACCAGCGACATATATACACAGATCTTAGTACAATTGGCATCGGCAATTATCGGTTCAGAATGTAAACTTTCGCCAATTCTTCTCTTTGCATTCATAAGCCAGATCATTACTGCAATTGAAGTCAATGATATGACTACTCCCCAAATGGTGGTTTCAGGTTTGTGATGCGTAGAGAGATTTGTAACAATCCCTGCCAATAATGCTGCTGATAAAATATAAAAAGCTGTACCAGTTATTCTTAATGCTGTCTTCTCGAACTTGCTTTTCGGGCTGTTCGGATTATGTTTGATGCGCAATATCATAATGGCAATACCAGTTCCAGAGATTACCTCAATAAAGCTATCTGCGCCAAAACCGAACAAACTGAGTGTTTCATCCTCATAACCTAAAACCATTGAAACTGCCCCTTCGATAATATTATAGAAGATGGTGAAAAGGCTTAGTATATAAGCTCGCTTATAAAATTGTCGTTCCGGGTATATCACTTTTTCAAGTCGTAAGTTTATCTATAACAATGAAAGTAAAGTCAATGTTAAGGCAATTGCTTATCGACCATGAAACTCGGAAAGATCTTTTCCGTTTATGACAGCAAGCTATCAGCGCGTCAGTAAAAATTAAAGCCC
This sequence comes from uncultured Rikenella sp., assembly GCA_964418865.1. GTDB lineage: Bacteria > Bacteroidota > Bacteroidia > Bacteroidales > VadinHA17 > SR-FBR-E99. Next base: position 7,608 of record CAYQNT010000013.1, on the reverse strand, counting down.
GCCGCATTCTGCGGACAGGCTTTTTCTTGGTGCGCCCGGCATGGGCGATAACTATAGGGTGAGAGTCCCGAACGTACCTTGACAGTAGGAAGCGTTAGCTAAAGGCAAGGGTGTCCATCGTGAGGTGGAATCAGGCTTTCATGCATAATGATTATTATCTTCTTGAATTTATTTCTACTTCTTCGGGTGCCTCAACATTATTGGATTGAGCAACTTGTGATATTTTTACGTCAGCTGCTTTCTTTTCATTGAGTGTAGCTTCAAGTAGTGATACAGGTTCTGCTAAGTTTAGAAAAGTGGAAGTTGAATTTGATTTTTTATTGTACACCTTTTATTATATGACAAAAATGCAAATTACGATGTTGCATGGTTTATATCTGATGCGACATCATGTTTAAAATTTGACGCTGCATTTTTCACATCTTTTTTAGCATCATCGAATTTAGCTTTGCCTTTCTCAGCATAGCCTTCGAGATCTTTTTTGGCGCTTTCGAATTTTTCTGTCAGTGAATTACTCAATTCATCAAACTTTGCTTTTAGATCATCCACATAACCTTCACCTTTATCCATGATCTGTCTGCGGGTTGTTGAACCTTTTTCGGGTGCGAATAAAATACCTGCTAATGCACCAATGGCAAGTCCTGCCACTGCACCTAATACTACTTTACCTGTACTCATAACTGATCCTTTTTTTTATGCCCCACCAACTTCCCACAAGGGGAGGCTTATGAAGCTGGTTAAATGATTGTTGTTGTTTGTCTTAAATACTTAATTTATTCCTGGAGATAACTCTCTCCGGGAACGACGTAAAAGTATCCAAGTTAATCCGGCAGAGCGTTATACAGTTATGTGGAATAGTTATATGATTCACACATTCCTTTTTGAAGAAAATCCACCTGGCTTTAGGATAAGGTAGCCTGGGGTAGTATAGTGCTAAAGTCAGACAGATGTCCAAAAGCTCAACTACAACTGAGGTGATGGCGCATGTGCACCGAAGCCCTGCAAACGTGGATTGTAAAAGGCACTGTCTATTCTACTGAATCATCTGCCTGTTTGTCTCCCGGCTTTTTTTGGCGCGGTCGTGCAATGTAGAATGCCACCCTTGTACCTTTGCAAACCTTCTTTTGATATATTTAATACCATTATTTGGTTCTTTATAATCATGGTTACCAATTAATAGCGCGATTGGTTTAAGCTCTTCAAATTCCGCACAAATAACTTTCAGCATCGCAGCAAACGGCAAAAACAATATCATTCCGGCCACGCCCCAGACCAGAGCGCCTATGATTATACTCAGGATGGAGGCTAATGCATTAATACGTAAACTTCCTCCTACTATACTGGGACTGAGAAAGTTATCAGTTAGTAACTGAACTACCCAAAATAAAAGTGCAACTGATAATACCGGCCATAGAGAATCAAAAGACACAAAGGCATAAAGGATAGGAATAGTTGCTCCCACAGTGGTCCCTACATAAGGAACGACAGCCAGAAGAGCACCTAAAAAGCCAAAGAGGAAAGGATTGTCAAGGCCTATAATCCAAAGTCCGAAACTATTTAATAAGCCTGTAATTATGATGAGGATAATCATTCCGGACAAATATTTTTGTCCGACCTGCTGAACTGATTTGAACATCTTAAAAACTCTTTCCTTTTTATCTTCAGGCGAAAACCCCATTAATGCCTGTGTCAGGCCATTTCTGTAAATTAAGATCAGGAAAGTAAATATTATTGTTCCAAAAAGTCCGGCAATAAAAGTTGTAGATGTGGTGAAGGTTTTGCTTGCCAATGTGCCTGAAGATTCTTTGAACATATCCTTCATTTTGTCAGATAGCTCATTTTTCTCCAGATTAGATATAATATTCACATTCTTATTGATATATACAGTGACGTCAGCAAAAGCCTGGATGATTTTGTCCTGGAAGTCAGCTAACTCTTTTGAAAGTTGGATAAGATGAGTTGAGAACAGATAAATACCTCCTGCTATGATTAGAATAACTGTCAGAATGGAGAGAAAAGCAGAAAGTACTTTTTTCATTCCCAATGACTCAAACTTCTTTACTAGAGGGAAAAGTATAAAGGACATAAACAATGCAAAGGCCAGAGGAATGAGAATAGGTTTAGCCAGAATTAAGATTGCAAAAAGCCCAAATACTGTGGCCAGGGCATAAAACAGTTTTTGAAAAGACATATTCATCACAGATCACCCTGTTACATTGTCATAGTTCATTATTGAACTGATAATTTGTTTTACAAAGGTGATATACTTTACCAGAAACTGCTTACACAATTTCAGGAACTTGTTACATGATTCACTAGTTTCTGGCTATTTTCCCGGACAGAAACACGTGATCCCATTCTCCTATCTTCTCGTTTTGATAATAAAACTCAACTTCATCTATCCAATTGCCGGCAAATTCTCTCTGAAGCACTGATTCAATCAGGATAATTGTTGTTTGTTCACCGCGCATTGATCCCTGAAAAAAATCATACCAGTTTCGATAATTACCAAGGCTGTCAGGAATTATGAAACCGGGACTTTCTTTCAGATTGAGCAACAGGGATTTCTTGCCTTCAGCAATTTCATTTATGCTTAATACTTCAATTTTAAGGTTATGGAAGTTGTTATCTGAGACTGAATCGAGGAGAGTACTGATTTTCTTTTCCAGCGAATCATTTTTGGGTATTGAAATCAATCGTTCAACCGAAGGAATAAGTTTATAGGTCATGCTTGTTGAATCGAACACCTCGATTGTTGTGAAAAGTGCTAATTCATCAGATTCTTTTGAGGCACTATTGGATTTGCATCCGGATATCAGTATCAGCAAAAGTATGCCAGTTATGGCTAATAGCTTTGTTATGTTCATTTTTTTTCATCATTTTGGCAGTCTCTCTGACTAGCTACTAAAGATAGCCATAATTGACCAGCTCGGAGTCATAAATTACGATTTTAGTCATTAAGGGTATTGGACATTCCGACCGTCGGTGCTTTCCCTTGGTAGCGAGTAAGTCAAACATGGTTTTTTTGCCACAGAAAATATTTATATCTTAATCACGAAATTGATAGGGATATGAAACTTAATATGACCATATGGACACTCGTGACAGGAATTGTGCTCTTGTCATGCAATACAGGCGGTAATCAAAGGGATTTTTCTGCAGCGGAAGTTGCACCGGTTAATGAAGCAGCTCTCCAATCAAAGGGTGAAAGAGTTGCCTCCCCAGTCGAAAGGAAAATTATTAAGGAAGGCGAGATCAGTTTTGAAACTGCAAACCTTAAAGAGACTGAGTCACTGATTACCAGTACAGTTAATGAAATGGGTGGTTATATAGCCAATGACAATGTATTTAGCATTGAAGACAGAATAACTCATCGCATGACACTGAGGGTGCCTGAAGAAAAATTCGATCAGCTATTAATTAAAATATCAGATAGTGCAAAAAAAATTGACAGGAAATCTGTTTCAGCGCTTGATGTCACAGAGGAGTTTATTGATGTAGAAGCAAGACTAAAGGTTAAAAAGGAACTTGAAGGCAGGTACAAAGAGTTGCTTGTAAAGGCCAAAACTGTCGAAGAACTGCTTTCAATAGAAAAGGAAATAGGGATCCTTAGGGCTGAAATTGAATCCGTTGAGGGAAGACTTCGATATCTTCAGGACCGTGTCAGTCTAAGTTCTTTAACGATTGAATTTTATCAGCTGACAACTTCGTCTTTCGGGTTCACGTCTAAAGTTGGCAGAGCGTTTGTGACAGGCTGGAACTGGTTACAGGCCTTCCTTCTCGGCCTGATCCATTTATGGCCATTTATTTTATTAGTAGGCGGAGGACTTCTCATCACAATTGGCATAGGGAGAAGAAGAAAGCAAAGAGGCCACGCCGGCTGACACTCGCTTCGCCCGCTACGGCTCTCAAGCATTTAATGTTCAGATCAATACAAAAACCGCCTCCGGGAAAGCCGGAGGCGGTCATTTTTCTTTTGTCGGGGTAGCAGGGTTACTCGTCACTTCGTTCCTCGTGATCCTGGAGGGGGGGGGTGATTAAAAGAAAACGCCTGTCCCTCGCTTCGCTCGGTACCCGGCTTTCTTTTTCCATTGCTCCTTAAAGCAAGCTTTCGTCGCTCTGTAAAAATAAAGCCCGCCGCATTCTGCGGACAGGCTTTTTCTTTGTCGGGGTAGCAGGATTCGAACCTGCGACCCTCTGGTCCCAAACCAGAAAACGGCACATTTCGCACCTTTTCAATTCTCTTGAATATGTATGTAAGTGTACTGACTATCAGTATAAGGTGTTAATAACTCCGTTTCCTTTATTGTCCGTTCAATTCATTTATTATGTATACTTGTATGCAAATGATATGCAAATAAAATGGAAAATTTAACCTATGCTGGAGTATTTGCGACAACCGTTTTAGACACACGGAGGGCAAAAGATGAATTATGGTATCCGGTCAAATACCGGATTACATACATGGGTAAACAGCATCCTTTACCCTCAGGCATTGACCTGACTACAGATGAATGGAAGGTTTTACCTACAACCAAAAAACGGGAGCTTGTTGAACAAAAAGAATTAATACAGGCCGGTTTTGATTTGGTTTGGGACCATGCAAAAGAATTGTTAAAGGCTGGTGCATTCTCCATTGACGCATTAGACAAACGACTGAGCAGGGGCCGCAAAGAGAGCCTTATGGCAGCCCTTGACGCAAAGATTAAGACACTTAATGAAGCCGGGCAAATAGGTACCTCTTCAACTTACTCATGCGCAAAAAAGAGCATTTCAAAGTTTACCAGCAAAGACCTCCGGCTGTCTGATATTACAGTTGATTGGTTAAAGCGATATCACAATCACATGGAGAATGAAACGAAAACCACCACAACAATAAAATTTTACATGGGTTGTATCCGTGTAATAATGAATGATGCAAAGAGGGACGGAATTATTACGGAGGCAAGTTATCCATTTGGAGAGGAGTTAAACGGCAAATATGAAATTAAAACAGGTGAAGGGCGAAAACTGGCCCTTAGTTTAGCGCAAATAAAAGCAGTGTTAGAGTATCCGTTAAACAGTGAGATTGAAGAGCGGAGCCGGGACCTTTGGTTTTTTTCCTATTTGTGCAACGGTATTAATTTTAATGATATGCTGAAACTGAAATACAAAGATATTGCGGGCGGTGAAATACATTTCACACGGCAAAAGACAAAGCGTACCAGCAAGAATAAAAAGATTATTTCAGCCACCTTATTACCTGACATGAAAGCTATCATTGACCGCTGGGGAAACAAGCCCCGGAGGCCGGATAGTTACATATTCCCATTTCTGAATGACAAAATGGATCCACTCACACAAAAGATGGCAATTCAGAATGCAATCAGGCTGGTTAACAAAAAGATGAAACAGATTAGTGAGGCACTTAAATATGACACAATCAGCACCTACACGGCCCGGCATTCATTCGCAACTGTTTTGAAGAGGAGCGGGGCAAACATTGCTTTTATCAGTGAATCACTTGGTCATACCGACCTCCGGACCACTGAGAACTATTTGGCCTCATTCGAGACTGAAGAGAGGGCCAAAAACGCATCAAAATTGGTACAATTCTAAATACATACAGCCATGACAGAGACAGCAAACAATGAATTACAGCCTATCACAGTTGACCGACTGAAGGCAAGTTTTGAGCGAAGGCAATCACAAAGTATGGCCCCTGCAATTATCTTAAAGGAGGAGATTGAATATATTGAAAAGCTATTGGACAGCAACGCCCCCCGTGTGCCGTTTGTCTATTGTGATTTGACAGCAGTCAGGAGAGCATACCATAACCATATCATTGAGGGCAACATCATGATGTGGCAATATGCACGGGCAAAGGACGGGGATGAAATTGCACTATGGAGTACCGGCCCCCGGCCCCCGACAGATGACCCGTTAGAATTTGATTTTAGCAATGCCAGGAAATACAAACTGGTCCCGCCTTCAAAGGAGGACACAATTGCCCTGAACGTGGCCGAAGCCTTTTTTTATTACCTCCAATGGTTGCGGGGATTAGTGCAGCCTGTCACAACTGAAATAACAATCAGGTTAGAACAGGAGCAGCCGGAGGTAACTGAGTTGGAGCCGACTGAATTGATAGTCAGGCGGGGTTGCCTTGAATTGATATGGGACAGGTATAAATACTATTTCATAACTGAAAACTTTGAAAGCTGGTTGTTACGGTTCAGTAAGGGTGAAATTTCAGTACCTCCTATTAAGGTTGAAAGTGTTGCAAGTGAGGGATCAGGCCGACTTGTATTGATTGCCATACTTGCCAGCATTCAGAAGGCGACAGGAAACGCCTTTGACTTTGAACAATATGTCAGATCACATTTTGGTATTGAAGGGTTTGAGAGTGCTAAAAGTCGCCACAAAGACAAAAATACTTTCACGGAAACCGAAAGATATTGCAAGGGAATTTTAAATAAATGACATGATATAAAATACGGATTGCAGTAGCTTGCAGTCAATTGTTAAAACCAACTATCAATCAGGTAGTTGGTTTTTTCATTTTGCTTAATCCTTGCACCCTCCTATCGTTCTATTGAGAACCTTAGCAGTAGTTAAACGCAAAATGAAAAGTTATGACTGACATAGTACTTAGCCCTGTCCCAGTATCCGAATTGGTTGACCGGATTGCAACTGAATTGGAGGAGCGAATGACCCGGCACACACCGCCCGCCCCTCTGCCTGACCGTCTGAGCCTGGAGGAGGCCATAATGTTAACCGGGCTAACCCGCAGCACCATTTATAAATTGACTATGGATAAAAGTATTCCATTCGCAAAATATGGTAAGCGGTTAATTTTTTCCCGCCGTGAGCTTCGGGAGTGGATTGAAAAACGGACCGTCCCGAACCTGAAACCTGAGGATGAAATGGCCGTCAGGCTATCAAAGGGAATGACCCGCAAAAAGAGGTAAAAAAGTCCTGTTTATGGTTCAATGACAGAGGGCAATTTAATAGTGACAATGTAACTAATGATCAGTAAAACAGAAATATATGAGAACAATGCAACATAATATAAAAGGTCATTTGCATACCATTTGCATACGGAAGTTGAGTTGTATGCAAATTTGCTCAGTGTTTCACTATTGAGTTTTATAGAGATGTTCGAATTACCAGAGATAAAACGTAAGCCCCGGAAAGCTCCATACCGCAAGTCTGATGCAGTCAAGGAACTTGAACGGCTGTATATGGAAGATCACCGCCAGCGGTACCCGTCAATGCCGGAATACGCAAGAAGCGGCAAGAAGTACAGAGATGACACCGCAAATGGATTAACTCAATGTGTCATTGACTTTATCAGGCTGAACGGCTACCAAGCAGAACGCATCAACTCAGTCGGAAGATACATAGACCGTACTGAGGTATTCACTGACGTTGTAGGACGCACCCGTTCAATCGGCACAGGTCAGTGGTTACCTACCTCCGGGCAAAAAGGGACAAGCGACATAAGTAGTGTTATCCGGGGCCGGAGCATTAAAATTGAAATAAAGACTACCGATAGGCAGTCACCGGATCAAAAGAAGTACCAGGCAGAAATCGAACGAGCCGGAGGTACCTATCTGATCGTGCGGTCAT
>CAYQNT010000012.1:13545-37734 GCA_964418865.1 uncultured Rikenella sp. | reverse complement strand
CAGTTCTTTGCACCAGCCGATCCTGCACTCACACTGGCCGAGAACCTGGCAAACGCTGCTCCCTGGGTCTCAAATCCTGATAACGTAAAGGATTTCTTTCAGACCGGGATCACCTCTTCATCAAGTGTATCATTGGAAGGGGGTACAGAGTTTATGACCGGACGAATGACCTATTCCAATGTAATAGAAAAGGGGACCATTCCCAATACAGACCAGAAGAGGAACCAGATCAACCTCAGCACAGTGATGAATCTCTCCCCTAAACTGAAAGTTGACGTTGCCATGAACTATGCCAAGACCAGTAACGGCAACCTTCCAGGCCAGGGTTATGACTCGCAAAACATCATGCAGTCCATAGGAGGCTGGTTTGGACGTCAGGTGGATATGAAACTACTGAAAGATAACTGGCAGACCTTCTTTGATAACGGTATGCCCTATAACTGGAACAGCGCCTACCATAACAATCCCTACTGGACCGTGAACAAAAACACCAACGAACGTGACAGGGAAAGGATCTTTGGTAACGCAGTCGCTACCTATAAGCTTACCGACTGGCTGAGTGTTGTGGGTCGTTACGGACTTGACTATTATGCTGAATTACGTAAGCACGTTACCTTTGAAGGATCAAATGACGCCCCTTTCGGTACAGGCGGATACTTCTCACAAACAAACCGCGCTAACCGGGAGACTAATGCTGATGTTTACCTGAATATCCAGAAGGATTTCGGCGGCATGTTCCAGCTATCCGGTAACGTGGGCGCGTCATACAGAAACGTACTTTATAATTATTCTTCTCTTAGCGCTGACCAGCTTACCGTTCCCAACTTCTTTGATGTTTCCAATGTCAAGGGAAGCCCCGGTACTGATATGTACAGATCAGAACGTGAGCAGAACAGTATATTCGGGTCTCTCAATCTGGGATATGCCAGCCAGCTTTATCTTGACTTCACGGCTCGTAATGAATGGAGCTCAACCCTTCCCAAGGAGGCATGGAGCTACTTCTACCCGTCAGTATCACTAGGCTGGATATTTACCGAAACATTCGGCCTGACAGGGTCTGCTTTCTCATTTGGTAAGCTACGCGCAAGCTGGGCAAAGGTTGGTAGCGATACCGGTCCCTACGAGCTCACTGCAGCCTATGGGCCTGTAAGTCCGTCATATGATGGAAACACCCAGTTTGCTTATCCGAACCAGCTTCCTCCACTTGGTCTGAAGCCTGAATTCACTACTTCAATTGAGTTCGGTCTTGAGGTGAAATTATTTGACAACAGGCTCGGGTTTGATGTTGCATACTTCGATAATACCACCAATAACCAGATCATAACTGCCGATATCTCCGGCTCATCAGGCTTCACCACACAGAAGATCAATGCCGGTGAGATCGAATCAAAAGGTGTTGAGGTGCAGGCATATGGTGAGATCATCAGAACCAAAGATTTCTCATGGTCTGCAACCGTTAACTGGTCAAAGCTGAATACCGTGGTCAACTCACTTGCTGAAGGTGTTTCAAGCCTTGTGCTTAACAGCTCATGGTCGCCTACCACCATAGAGGCCCGTCCGGGCGAAGCTTTCGGGCAGATCTACGGCATAGCTTATCAGAGGGATGAGAATGGCAACAAGCTCCTTGACGGAGGTTATGAAATTCCAACTGATGCTCCGGTAGTTTGCGGAAACACACTACCTGACTGGCTGGGAAGTATCAACAATAGCTTCCGTTATAAGCGGTTCTCAGCTAATGTATCTATCGATGCCAAATGGGGCGGAGACATCTATTCTGTAACCAAATGGTTCGGAGACTATTCAGGTGTCACAGAAACTACAGTGGCTAACGGCATCCGTGAGAACGGCATAATTGTTGAAGGAATTGATGTAAACACTGGTCAGGCTAACACCATTGCTCTTGACCCGGCGAGTTACTTCAGCAATTACTGGGGTTTTACAGAACCTGGTGTTATTGACGCTTCATATGTCAAGCTACGTGAGATCAGCCTGGGCTATGACCTAAAGCTCAGGAACGCAATTGTCCGCAATCTTAATGTTGGACTCTACGCAAGGAACGTTGCGGTACTTTATTTGCATCCCAGCAATGATATCAGGATCGATCCTGAGACCGGTTACGGAACAGGAACAGATGCTATTGGAATAGAGCAGTATCAGCTGCCACCGGTTCGCAGCATGGGTTTCAAGGTGAGAGTTGACTTTTAATTAAAACCCGAAAAAGAAATGAATATGAAAAAGATAAAAGTTTTTGGAGTAGTCTTCATGTCTCTCCTGATTCTCGGAAGTTGTACCAAGGGTTGGGAAGAAATGAATATTGATCCTAACAGCCCTGTTGATGTTCCGGCTGGAACTATCCTGACATATGTTGAGAGAGCAATGACCAACGCTCTGACTGATGTATGGTGGACAGGAAACAATACCTCATCCTATGCCAATCATATTGCCAAGATCCAGTATATTGATGAGAACAGGTATGCTGAGCGTGACGGTATCATTGCCAGGTGGAATACACTTATGACCTACGTGGTTGAGCTTGACAAGATAATTGCAAAGTCACAGGCAAATGAAAATCCTGCCATGGAGGGTGTTGCGCTGGTCCTCAGGGCTCAGATATTCCATATTATGACTGACACCTGGAAGGCAGTCCCCTATACGGAAGCTGCTCAGGCTGAATCAGGATTACTTCAGCCCAATTATGACGCACAGCAGTCTGTCTATACGGCTCTTCTCACCTCTCTGAAAGATGCAAATGCCAAGCTGATGGAAGGTGGAGATATTGAGGGTGACGTTCTTAACGGCAACAGCAATATGCTTTGGAGAAAATATGCCAATTCACTCAGATTGAGAATGGCTATCCGCATGTCTAACGTTGATGCCGGTGCTGCCAAAACTGTGATCACTGAGATACTCGGCAATGCAACTACCTATCCCATCCTGTCATCAAATGATGATCTGATAGGCTTTGACTGGGTTGGTGTAAGTCCTTACTTTGAGCCTTATTATGATGACAAACTTGGCAGGGATGACCACGGAGTCTGCAAAACATTCATTGATGCCCTTCTTGCAACTAATGACCCGAGGATAGGTGAGTTCGCCCACCCGGCTGTCGTTGGAGGAACATACAAGGGTCTTGCTGCAGGTATCACAGAGGGTGACGAAGGCTTTGAGCTTGGCACAATCAGCAGGATAGGAACGAGATATCGTGATATGCCCAACGGAATCTCATATTACATGCGTTATGCAGAGGTTGAGTTTATCAAGGCTGAAGCTTACGCACGTGCTGACCTCCTTAATGATGCTGCCCAGGCAGAGGCTGCTTATGTGAAAGGCATAGAGGCTTCCTCCGTAGAACATGGCGTCTCTGCAGGTGATATCACTACCTATCTGACCAATACCAATGTTGGTTGGGGTCTGGCAGGGTCATGGGGCTATACTAATCTCCAGAAGATAGCTTATCAGAAATGGGTCTCACTGTTCAAGCAGGGTCATGAAGCATGGGCCGAAACACGCAGGACAGACATACCAGTTTTGGGTGCTGCTCCCGGATCAGTATTTACAGGCCATACCCGCCCACCGTTCCGCTGGCCCTACCCAACATCAGAATATACACTCAATGAAGCTGTCGTGAAATCATTCGATACTGCAATCCAGGACAGGTTCTGGGGTGATAAGATGTGGTGGGATACCCGTACGGGAGTTAACTAACAGGTATTTCAACGATTATATTGTGAGGGAGTTCTTATTTAAGAACTCCCTCTTTCATATTAATCACTTTGACAAATTAGCTTGCAGGACTCTCCACCAGTTGGCGGACCGGTTGACTGTGCCGGGCTCTTCTCCATTCGGCGGATCGGTTTCCCGCAGCTTGTAGCGGAATATAAGGTCGGAGCTCCGACAAAACCAATTTTATTCTTTAACTTTGATTATTATTGTCATCTGTTTATTAACAGCTTCAGTGTCATGAGAACACCAGCCAGAATATTATCAGCTTCTGCCATTTTATTCTTTTCTGTAAGCATGGCTGCGCAATCAGATTGCATGGTGCTTATCTCCAATATTTCAGAGACCTATTCCGGGGAATGCAAAAAGGGCCTCGCTGATGGTGAGGGAGAGGCAACAGGTGTAGACAGCTACAAAGGCAGTTTCAAAAAGGGATTGCCTGATGGTGAAGGAACCTATATATGGGCCTCCGGTGCAATATACCAGGGACAATGGAAAAAAGGATTGAGAGATGGCTATGGCACATGCACCTTCTCATCTGAGAACAAGGAATCTACTCAAATCGGTTACTGGAGGGAAGATCAATACGTGGGAGCGGAACTTGTTGCTCCATATCTGACCACTTATAAGTTAGGTGTCACCCGGGTCTCATTTTTTAAACAGAGAGCTGATGACAGTTACGTTGAATATAAATTCTCCCGCTCAGGCAATACCTCATTCAATATAGAGGGACTAATGATGCAGGGCAGTTCAGGCACTGAGAACACAACAACGGCCTTCACCGGATTCCGGGAGGCATCATTCCCGTTTGAAGGGAAAGTTCAGTTCAAAGCACCCAACATGCTGAACAGCGCTACTAACAATTATGAGCTTCGCTTCAGGATTAATCAGCCTGGTGCCTGGACAGTGACGATTTTCTATTGACCTATATACCTTTGCCCCTTATAATTGTTCCCAGGGTGTAAAATATGATCTTAAGGTCAAGAAAGAGCGATACGTTTTCAAGGTACAGCAGGTCATATTCAAGCCTTTCGAGCATGGTGTCTATGTCAGAGGCGTAACCCAGTTTCACCTGCCCCCAGCATGTTATGCCGGGCTTTACTGAGAGCACTCTGTTGTACCATGGGGCTTTCTGTTTTATCTGTTCAATATAGTGCTGGCGTTCAGGTCGTGGCCCTACCAAAGACATTTCACCCTTTATAACATTAAGGAAGTTAGGGATCTCATCAAGCCGATGTTTTCTTATTAACCGTCCCAGTGGCGTGATGCGGGTGTCACCCCTGACTGCCAGCCTTGGCCCTTCAGACTCAGCGTCATCTTCCATAGACCTGAACTTGTATATCATAAATGGCTTGCCGTACCTGCCGATACGCTCCTGCCTGAAGATGACCGGTCCCTTCCCTGAAAATCGTATGAGCAGGGCAATGACAGCCATCAACGGGGACAATAAGATAAGTGCGAGGACGGAAAGCATATAGTCAAGTGTCTGCTTGATCATTTGCTGCCAGTTGGGCATCTCCCTGTATGAAACCCTGAGCAGGGGAGTGGCAAAAATGGGGCCGGCCTCTACATGCCCCTGGATGACCTGCCTCATTGAGGGCACAGCCTTGATAAGTACCTCCCTGTAACAAACCATATCCAGAATGTTTACCAAGGCATGATATTCATGCTCTTCCATGGCCAGAATCACCTCATCAATATCATTATCGTCAATCACATCAATAATTTCATCCACACTCCCCAGACATGGTAACTCCTCAGTCAGCAGCCCCCCGGGAGCAGCATCAATGGTGATGAAACCGGTCAGTGGGTTCCCGGAAGCAGCATCAACGGTAATGAATCCTGTCAGCAGATTGCCTGCCGGCATCTTTTCACCCCTGATCTCCCTGACAAGCTTCAGCGCTTTGTCTCCACTGCCAACGATCAGGGTATTGAAACCTGCCTCACGCCTGTGAATTTTTCCTGACACATGTGAGGTGATAATAAACCGCGGGAACCATGTGAACAGCAGCTGAAGAAAAAACAAGACGGTGAATGAGCTGTAATATGTTGAGTAGTGGCCTATGACATCATCAAGGATCAGTGCAAAAAAGAGCACTACCACTGCGGCAAGTGTAATTACTACTGATTTTCCGAATTCAAGCAACCTGGAGCGCCGCATCGGGTCAGAATAAAAACCTGCCATGGCAAACACGAAGAGAAAGAAGAGGGGTATCAGCCCGATGCCGAGGTAGAACTTGTTGCCTAGCTCTATATGGAAATTTTCACCGTATAGCCGTGTCTCAATAAAGTATTTGCGGAAGAGGTAGAAGAGACCCCAGGCAATTGAGGAGCCGGCAAAATCGGCCAAAATATATGACAGTCTAATCCTTCGCGCAAATATTTTCATCAGTGTTAGCGAGCTATATGCAAAGATATCTGTTATTTTTAGACCAAAATCATGCGGCAATGATAGAAGAGTCATTTGAGGCGAGAGGTAAGAGGAAGAAGCTTATTGAAGAGTTGCGTAGCAAGGGTATCAATGATGAAAGGGTTCTTGAAGCTCTGGGAAAGGTGCCTCGTCATCTCTTTATGGATGATGCCTTCCTCAGACATGCCTATCAGGATAAGGCCTTTCCCATTGCTGCCGGGCAGACGATCTCGCAACCTTATACCGTTGCCATACAGACAATGCTGCTTGGGGCAGGTAAGAGGGATAAGGTGCTTGAGATAGGCACCGGGTCAGGCTACCAGGCGGCTGTGCTGGCAGAGATGGGGGTGAAGGTATACACCATAGAGCGGCAGAGGGAGCTCTTCCGGAAGGCACAGCTGATGCTCAACGATCTTGGTTACCGGGTTCACTTCTTTCTGGGTGATGGCTACGAAGGACAGCCGCAGTATGGACCGTATGACGGTATCATCATCACAGCAGCTACGGCGGAAGTACCTGATAAGCTGCTCAGACAGCTTCGTGTGGGGGGCAGGCTGGTGGCGCCGCGCGGCGACCGTGATGTACAGGTGATGACATTATATGTCAGAAAGGGTGAAGATGATTACGAGATAACCACACACGGCAATTATGTGTTTGTGCCTATGCTTAAGGGCATAGCTAAAGGTAACGAGAAAGATTGATAACATGAAGATATACAGAGAGGTATTCTCACCTATTCAGGTCAATACCTATATTGTCACCGGTGATGATGTTGGTTGCATTGTCATAGACTGCGGCTGCTACGGTGAGGCCGAAGAAAAAAGACTTGATGAGCTGCTGACAGCAAAGGGGCTGAAACCTGAGATGCTCATCAGCACTCACTGTCACCTCGACCATGTGTTTGGTAACTCATTCATGCTTAAGCGTTACGGGTTAAAGCCATGGTTCCATGAGGGCGACAGGTACAATAATGAAAATGCCCCGAAACATGCCCTGATGTTCGGACTTCAGATGATGCCGGCTCCCGGGGCTGCCGGATACCTTACTGACGGAGAAATAGTGACTGCTGCAGGTGTGACCTTTGAGGTCATTGCCGTTCCCGGTCACTCCCCCGGAGGCATCGCCTTTTACTCTAAATATGATGACGTTGTCTTCACCGGTGATGCGCTTTTTGCGGGAAGTATTGGACGGTCCGATCTGCCGGGAGGAGATCATGAGCTGCTGATGGAGAACATCCGCACCAGGCTCTTTACCCTCCCTCCGGCGACGGTAGTATATCCCGGTCACGGACCTGAAACCAGCATAAGGGAAGAAATGGAGAACAACCCTTTTTTCTCATGAAGTATGATTAATATGGTTTTTTTGTCAGTCTCTTTATGTTATTTTCGCTGCTTACCTCTGAAACAATAATTTAACTCACTATAATATGACATACGATCGTTTTGTTAACCGTCACATAGGGCCTCGTGAGAGCGATGCCGCTGAGATGTGCAGGGCCATTGGCGTAGAATCTACTGAACAATTGATAGATCAGACCGTTCCGGCATCAATAAGGCTTGACAAGCCTATGAACCTTCCCCCGGCCATGAGCGAGTTTGAGTACCTGGCACATCTCAGGGAGTTAGGCGGTAAGAACAAGCAGTACCGTTCATTCATAGGACAAGGTTATTATGGGGTGGCAGTGCCGCCGGTCATTATCCGCAACGTGCTGGAGAATCCTGCATGGTACACCTCATACACTCCCTATCAGGCAGAGATCTCTCAGGGGAGGCTTGAAGCGCTGCTGAATTTTCAGACAATGATCACCGGTCTCACAGCGATGGACATTGCCAATGCATCACTTCTTGACGAGTCCACCGCTGCCGCGGAGGCCATGATCATGATGTTCAACGCCCGGCCGAGAGACAAAGCCAGGGCAGGTGCAAACCTCTTTCTGGTTGACAACGCGGTATTCAGGCAGACGCGTGACGTGCTCATCACACGGGCAGCACCACTAGACATTGATATTCAATTCATTGATTATACACAGATTGAGCCTGACGCCAATCTCTTTGGAGTGCTGGTGCAGTATCCTGCTGCTAACGGTGAGATACGTGATTACCGCGCGTTGGTTGAGAAGGTTCATGCTGCCGGTGCTCTCCTCGGCGTAGCAGCAGACCTGATGAGCCTGACACTTCTGACACCTCCGGGAGAGTGGGGTGCTGATATGGTCTTCGGATCAAACCAGCGTTTTGGGCTGCCAATGAGCTACGGTGGTCCGCATGCCGGATTCTTTGCCACCAAAGATGAGCTTAAACGTAATATGCCCGGGCGGCTGATAGGTGTCTCAGTAGACGCCCATGGCAACCAGGCGCTGCGTATGGCGTTACAGACGCGTGAGCAGCATATCAAGCGCGAGAGAGCTACATCAAACATATGTACTGCACAGGCACTGCTGGCAACCATGTCTGGCATGTATGCCCAGTATCACGGACCAGAAGGGCTGAAGCGCATCGCCATGCATATCTTTTCAACAGCATGCACACTGGCCGGCGCTCTGAAAAAATTGGGGTATGTCATAAAGCATGAACAGTTCTTTGATACTATACGGGTACAGGCTGTAGCAGGAGTCACCGCCGATATGATCCAGAAGATTGCGCTCAGCAAGGGGATTAACCTCTGGTATTCGTGTGGCAACTGTGCTTTTATAAGCACTGACGAGATCACAACGCTGAAAGAGATTAACAGCCTGGTGGCTGTTTTTGCTGAGGCAGCAGGGAAAAAGGCTGAAGAGGTCACGGAGCTGTGTGACTGCTTCTGCGTCGACAGTAAGTTCCACCGTAAATCGCCGTTCCTGCAGGAGCGTAATTTCACCAGCTACCATAGCGAGACTGACATGATGCGTTACATCAAGATGCTTGAGCGCAAAGATTTTTCGCTGGCTAACGGCATGATACCTCTCGGATCGTGCACCATGAAACTGAATCCGGCAGCCTCCATGTTCGCCATGAGCTGGCCTGAGTTTGGTAACATACATCCTTTTGTTCCGGCTGATCAGGCTGTCGGATATCATAAGATGATAGAGGAGCTGGGTGAGGCTCTCAAGGAGATAACCGGTTTTGATGCGGTCTCTTTCCAGCCTAACTCGGGCGCTGCCGGTGAGTACGCCGGGCTGATGATCATCCGCCAGTACCATATAAGTCGTAATGAGGGTCACCGCAATGTGGCGCTGATCCCTTCTTCGGCCCATGGAACTAACCCTGCAAGTGCTGCCATGGCTGGCATGGAGGTAGTTGTGGTGGAGTGCGACGCCAATGGAAACATCAGTGTTGACGATCTCAGGAAGAAGGCAGTGGAGCACCGTGATAACCTAAGCTCTGCCATGATAACCTACCCTTCTACTCATGGTGTATTTGAAGAGGCCATCATTGAGATGATGGACATTGTGCATGAGAACGGGGGGCTGGTCTATATGGATGGCGCCAACATGAACGCACAGGTTGGACTGACAAGCCCGGGCCACATTGGCGCTGACGTCTGCCATCTCAACCTGCACAAGACCTTCGCCATACCTCACGGCGGCGGCGGCCCCGGAATGGGCCCCATCTTATGCAATATGAAGCTGGCGGAGTTTCTTCCTTCGCATCCTTTAGTGAAGACAGGAGGGAGCCATGGAATAACAGCCGTTGCCGGAGCACCATTCGGCAGTGCTCATGTCCTTACAATCAGTCATGCTTACGTAATGATGCTTGGCGCAGAGGGTCTTACCAGGTCTACGGTGTTTGCCATACTAAATGCAAACTATATTGCCGCAGCACTAGGTGACATTTTCTCAGTGCTCTACACAGGTGCCAACAACCGGTGCGCTCATGAGATGATACTCGATTGCAGGGGATTTAAGGATGCAGGTGTTGATGAGACGGATATATCGAAGAGGCTAATGGACTATGGCTTCCATGCTCCTACGCTCTCATTCCCCGTTCATGGCACCCTGATGGTTGAGCCTACCGAGTCAGAACCAAAGGCTGAGCTTGACCGTTTCATTGATGCGATGAAGGGCATCTGGGGCGAGATTGAGGAGATAAGGAAAGGTGAGGCTGACAGAGAGGATAACGTACTTAAAAATGCACCTCATACTGCAGCAGCCGTCATCTCTGACAGCTGGAGCCATAAATATGCCCGGCAGAAGGCAGCCTATCCGCTGCCCTGGATCGTCGAGAATAAATTCTGGCCTGCCGTCGGCAGGGTTGACAACGGTTATGGCGATCGTAATCTGGTATGCACATGCGCACCGATAGATTCATATAGATTTCAAAAATTTAACTTCGAAACTGAATGATTTGAATCCTGCGAGCGCATTGACTTCGTCGAGCTCTCCGCCGGTGGCGGATCGGTTCCCCGTAGCTTGCTGCGGGGTTAGCGAGCACAAAAGTAATTATAGTAAAAGGATCGAAGATTCCTCGCAGCTTGCTGCGAGGAGCTTCAATCCTGCGAGCGCAGGTGAAGTGGGAGCTGGCGGGCAGTGGTGTCCGCCAGATCAGAACAGGTTCTCTATAACCATCGTATAGAGGTCAGTCTGTGAGATGCCAAACACCGCAGCCTGCTGCGGAATAATGCTCTTCTCTGTCATGCCGGGGATGGTATTTATCTCCAGGAACTGAGCGCCCTCTTCAGTAATGATATAATCGACCCTGACAATACCCCGGCAACCGAGGATGTCATAGATCTCCGAAGAAAGCTCCTGTATCTGTGATGTCAGCTCGTGGGATATCCTGGCCGGAGTAATCTCATCTGTCAGTCCGCCGGCATATTTTGCCTCATAGTCAAAGAACTCTTTCTTCGGTACGATCTCAGTTACGGGCATGATGATCTTTCTGTCTCTTGTCTTGACAACGCCGCAGGCCATCTCGGTGCCTTTCATGAATGACTCCACCAGCACCTCGTCTCCTTCAGCAAAAGCACTATCCAGGGCGGCAGCAAACTCAACGGCTTCCTTCACCTTGGTCACTCCGAAGCTTGACCCGCTGGCGTTAGGTTTAACAAAACAGGGAAGTCCTATCTGTTTTAGTATCTTATCGGCGTCATATACCTGATTCTTCCTGATAAGTAATCCCCCCGTCATGGGTATTCCATACTCATGCAGATAGAGTTTGCAGGCCTGCTTGTTGAATGTTAATGCGGAGACGAAGGAGTCGCAGCTGCTATAGGGTATGCCTGTCATTTCAAAATATCCCTGCAGTAGTCCGTTCTCTCCGGGATTACCATGTATGGCTATGAAGGCAGCATCAAATCTTATCCTCTGGTTATCCAGTACCAGAGTAAAATCGTTCTTGTCTACCTTGAATACCCGTCCTTTAGGATCTTCCCAGAACCATTCTGTTCCCTTGATTAAAATAATGTAAGTCTCATATTTACCCTTCAGCGCGGTTGCTACAGCCTGCGCGCTGCCGACGGAAATGGGGTATTCAGATGAATTCCCTCCTGCTACAATGGCAATGGTTCTCATGATTGATAAAAATTATGGTCCAAAATTACATTATTTAACATAACGGGAAAATGCAGTTTCATCATATAATAATATTTTTTAATGTTAGTATGGTTTAATTCCTCGGAGCCATGCTCCGAAAAGATAAGTCCAGAGTTCAACTATGGGGTTTAAGACCATTTATCTGTATGATGCACTCACATGCCGCTGATAGTTATATGACGTGTTTAGTTTCGTTGAGCACCCAGCCGGTTGGCCGGTCAGTTGTATGTTCACATAGATGTGTGTTTCATGGTTTAATACTGCAATAACAGCGAAGGGGGTAAAGGCAACCTCTTTATATGTAATATTTTAATTATTTTTGGCTATTAATTTAAATGAATAAAAAAATGAAAAAGAAACCTGTTAACGGATTGATAATTGCCGTTATTGTAATTGCGGCAATATTACTTGTTGTCTCATGGGGTGTCGGAATCTATAACAAGATAGTCCCGATGAATGAGAAGGTTGCAACCCAGTGGAGTAATGTTGAGACCCAATATCAGAGGAGGGCAGATCTTATTCCAAATTTCGTGAATACGGTCAAGGGTGCTGCCGCCTTTGAGCAGGAGACTCTTACAAAGGTAATTGAAGCAAGGGCAAAGGCCACTCAGGTGACTGTTGACCCTTCTAATATCACCCCCGCACAGATGCAGGAGTTCCAGGAAGCGCAGAGTGAGGTCAGCTCTTCACTGGCACGTCTGATGGTTGTTGTGGAACGCTACCCTGAGCTGAAGGCAACCCAGAACTTCCGTGATCTGCAGGTTGAGCTTGAAGGCACTGAGAACCGTATTGCCGTGGCAAGGAATAATTTCAATGATGCTGCCAGGGAGTACAACACGTTCATAAAGAAATTCCCGAACAATCTGATAGCTTCCTTTACTAAGTTTACCGACAGGCCTTACTTCGAAGCCCAGAAAGGCAGTGAGGTGGCGCCGAAAGTTGAGTTCTGAGGATCAGAAAAATGAAGGCTTCGACATTTTTTACCCGCGAACAGCAGGATGCCATTGTCAGGGCCATAGTTGAGGCCGAGCATGCAACATCGGGTGAAATACGAGTACATGTAGCTTCATCATGCAAGACCAACATCCTCGATGAGGCTGCGTGGCTCTTTAGTAAGCTTGGCATGGATAAGACTGCAGACCGGAACGGTGTGCTCATTTACCTGGCGATCCGTGACCATAGCTTTGCAATTATCGGTGATACGGGAATAAACGCAGTGGTGCCCCCTGGTTTCTGGGGCAATATACGTGATCATATGCAGAAGCGTTTCAGCGAGAGCCTTTTTACTGAGGGCCTTGCCGAAGCGATAATCATGGCTGGTGAACAGCTCAGGGAGCACTTCCCTCACATGAAAGATGACATCAATGAGATCACTGATACCATCTCATTCGACATCAACGAACCGGGGGAGTGAAGATGAGAAAGATAAGATACTATTTTATCCTAAGCCTGCTCCTTACGGCTCTGTTCAGCCTTGAAGCCCAGACACTGGTGCCCAGGCGTGAGCCTCCGAGGCTGGTGAATGATCTTGCCGGTATTCTGTCGCCTTCTGAGGTGCAGTTGCTTGAAAACAAGCTTGTTGCATTCAATGATACTACATCAAACCAGATTGCGGTACTTATAGTTAATGATCTGCAGGGATATGACCGGTCAGAGTTCGCCTATAAGGTAGCCCATGAATGGGGTGTGGGTCAGGGCGATTTCAACAACGGGCTGCTGGTGCTGGTGAAGCCAAAGACAGGAGAATCGGCCGGACAGGTATTCATTGCCACCGGATATGGGCTTGAGGGTGCTATTCCTGACATAGCCGGTGCCGATATCATTGACAGGGAGATGATTCCCCGGTTTCGTGAGAACGATTATTACGGAGGCCTTAATGCCGGTACGGATGTACTTATGGCGCTGGCAGCAGGGGAGTACAGTTATGAAGGGTATGCCAAAGGGTCATCACCGGGCGCCGTTACGGGTACCGTTATCTTTATTCTGATCTTGTTGTTCATTATATTCATCTCTGCAGGGAACTCCAATAACAGACATATAAAGAAAACGGGTTCGTCCAACCTGCCTCTGTGGATGCTCATGGGCATGATGGGCAGCGGGAAGTCGCACAGCGGCAGCTGGGGTGGCTTCTCCGGCGGGGGTGGCTCCAGCGGAGGTGGTGGCGGCGGCTTCGGTGGCTTTGGCGGTGGCGGCTTTGGTGGCGGTGGGGCAGGAGGAAGCTGGTAGCTTCTTCAGTCCGCAGCCCTCAGCCCTCAGTCTTCAGTCCTCAGCCCCCAAGTACGGATTTCTGACTACTGACTGCTGACCGCTGACTGCCGACTGCCGACTGCCGACTGCTGACTGCTGACTGCTGACCGCCGACTGCTGACTGCCGACTGGATCAGTCTCTGCCTGCCACATACTTCCTCCATTTTGTCAGCACCGCTTCCATATCTGCAGGTAGGGGTGATTCAAAGGAGAGCCTGTTACCGGTTACGGGGTGATCAAAGGAGAGCGTCTGTGCGTGAAGTGCCTGCCGGGGCAGGAGCTCGAAGCAGTTACGTATAAACTGCTGGTATTTTGTAAAGGTGGTGCCTTTGAGTATCTGGTGACCGCCATACTCCTCGTCGTTGAAAAGCGGATGCCCGGTCCAGGCCATGTGTACCCTGATCTGGTGCGTGCGGCCAGTCTCTAATTGGCACTCCACAAGCGTCACATAACTGAACTGTTCAATGATCTTATAATGTGTGACCGCATGCTTGCCCTGGCTTTCGTCAGGGAAGACCTGCATAATCTTACGGTCACGGATGTTCCGTCCGACATTTCCTGTTATGGTTCCTTCGGCAGGGTCAGGGGTGCCCCACACCAGTGCCAGATAACGGCGTCCTGTGGTGCGGTTGAAGAACTGTTTTGCAAGCCTGTTATGGGCATATTCGTTCTTGGCCACGACGAGCAGACCGGTGGTGTTCTTGTCAATGCGGTGTACCAGCCCTGGTCTCATCTCCCCGGTCTGGAATAGCGGCAGGTCTTTTAAGTGGAACATCAGCGCATTCATCAGGGTGCCGGAGTAGTTTCCGTAGGCGGGATGGACCACCATGCCGGCTGCCTTGTCAACGACGATAAGATCATCGTCTTCATAGACAATCTTAAGCGGTAGATCCTGCGGTATGAGCTCTATCTCGCGAGGTGGATTAGGGAGGAGTATCTGAATGATATCCAGTGGCTTGATACGATAATTGGGTTTTACCGGCAGCTCATTAACCAGTATGTTTCCGGCCTGTGCTGCTGACTGCAGCCTTGTACGCGACACATTCTCGATGCGTGCTGCCAGATATTTATCTATGCGAAGCATCGACTGTCCCGGGTCAACTACAAAGCGGTGATGCTCAAAAAGCTCCTGCTCCTGGTCTCCGCTCTGGCCCAACTGGTCTCCAGGGGACTCCTGCTCCTGCTCCCCGCTCTGACCCATCTGGTTCTCGTTGGATTCCTGCTCCTGCTCCCCGCTCTGGCCCACCTGATCCTCGCGGGATTCCTGCTCCTGGTCTCCGGGGGATTCCTGCTTCAGGTTCTCACCTTGAACCTTTTTCTGCTTTTTCTGTTCTTTCTTTTCTGCCATTACCAGATAGTCATTTAACTATTATTACCCGCAGTAATGACAGCGGCCGGCCATCCCTTGTCTTCACGAGCAGCATGTAATTTCCGGCTGCGAGGCTTCCCAGATCAGGACGCTCAGTGTGGTCAAACGTCATCACCCGGGAGCCTGATGATGATATTACATCAATGATGAAGTCATCCGGTGCCTTGTCAGACGGCAGCAGCGTCACCTCGCCTTTTGTGGGGTTGGGATAGATCCGGAAAAGGTCATTTATCAGAGCTCCGCTGTCAGAGGAGGTGGGTGAACCGGTCCCCTTCATCATCGGTCTCATCATTATTGTTCCTGCTATCTGGCTTTGCTGCCAGCTGCCACTGATCATAAAGTACTGTCTACCGGCAGGCAGGGTGTTAATATCTAGTCCTGCGTTAAGGAAGGTCTCCGACTCCTGTTTCCATCCTATCCAAAAGTTATCGCTGACTCTGACAGGCTTGTCAAAGAGGTATGTCACAAAGCCGTTGATCTCATTTCCGGGGCTGGCTACCGGCCCGTTAGTGCTGCCGATAAGCACTCCCGGCTGACCGTTGTCATCAGCCCACACCATGATCTCAAATGCCCGCTGGTTGGCATTATTAAATGCATCATTGAAGCAGATGCTTATTCCTGTTATGGAGTCAGGGATGAAAGCCCTGAACCGCAATGCTGCCATGGCATTGCGTGAACCTTGTCCATTGATGCCATACCCCGCTTCAGCTGTGCCGTCATCAATGGCAAAATAGTCTAAGAATCGCTGTATATATCTGATGGTGTCATTCTGTTTCGGATCAAAGTCATCAGTGATAAGTGACACCGTAACCTTGAAGAGGGCAGAGTCCGTTGAGGTGCTGTTGTAGGTATAGAGCAGCGGGGCATCATATCTGATGTCAGTGAGGGGGTTGGCGTTGGCCGCTCCTGCGTCAAAGTCGCGTACCACTGCCCCGGTAATCATATTTTTGATAGTGACATGTCGTGTTACATTACGCACAATGGTGTCATTATTCCGGTAGTTTACTGATGCCGTGGGACTCATTGCCGACAGGTAGGCCTGTCTGAAGTGGCGCCACGGCATTGCCTCGTACTCCTTTACCAGTGATCTCTGCGGCAGGGTCAGGGCGACGTCATGGATGACAGTGTCATTGATTGACCGTCCTTTGTCAAGGAGGAGATGGTCTATATTCCACTGGTCAGCATTTCCGGCCTGGGAGGGCTCTGTCACTGCCCCGGCCAGAGAGGCATACCCGGTAAACATGAACCGGAATCCCTTTACAAGGAATCTGGTGTCAGTTATTGGTATCATTACCCTCCGGAATCCGTCTGTGGCAATACCTTTGGCCCGCCATACGCTGTACCACTTCTGGTCACCGGGAGCCCAGAAGCTAAGCGTCAGGCTGTCATTATCTTCCGGCATGTCAGCCATGCCTCCTGCCTCATAGAGGAAGCTAAGCCATATGTTGTCTGAAGGGTGATACTCAAGGTCTATCTCACGTGAAGTGAGGTGGTCGGCGGCAAACACTGTGTTTGATGCATGTTCATAGAGCTTGCCACTCTCATCCAGACAGTCGAACGTGGCAACTCCCTGTGATGGCTGGCGTACTGAATAGGTGTTGTTGATGAAGACCTGCAGGTCGCTCCATCTCTTTGTGGAGGGGTATATGGAATCAGTGGAGAAGTCGTCTGAGAAGGGCAGTGTGAGAGGCGCTTCAGCAGCAGATCCTTTCATGAAGGTTCCCGCCTTAATCTCTTGCAGCTGCCTGTTTGAGAGAAGGCCGGTAACGACCTCCTGGGCAGAGGCATCAACTGCTACCAGCAGGGTAATGATGAGGTATATGAGCTGTTTCGTCTTCATCGGAAGAACGCTAAATCAGGCTCTGTCTCAGTACTGTTAAAAGTAACACTATCAACCATTGTTGTGTCGGATGGCATCTTCAGGGTATCGGTCGTCAGCCAGATATATACTGCTGATCCGAGTTGTACAGTGGCGTCAAGGCGAAAATCAGGGTTCTGCTTGTACACGAATGCGTTAAGGGAGTCGTCTGAGGTCATCACGGTGGCATCGAAAACAAATGCTCCCAGGTTGAGCGATGATCCAAGTATCTCGCTTCTGGCCTGGTCAAGAGTAAAACCTGTCAGTCTGGGTACAGGGGTGCGCTGACTGCTCAGTCCTCTTCCCAGCTCCAGGTCAACCACCATGCCTTTCTGTACTGAGTCGCCCGGCGATACTTCACGTCCGTGGATGGTCTGTTTGAGTACGAAATCGACGGTCAGGTCAGATACATAGTTCAGCTGGCCCACCTCAAGCCCGGAGGTGGCGATTATTGACAATGCCTGACGGCGAGGCAGTCCGACCAGATCGGGTACTGCCACCATTTCAGGGTTAAAGGCATTTATGGTGGCTATGATTGTCCGTCCTCTCTTCACGCGATGACCCGGCAGGGGTGTCTGTTCGGCAATGCATCCACGGGGAACAAACGTCGTGTATACAGAATCGATGATCTTCAGCTTAACGCGGTTTTTATCAGTCACATGTTTTGCCTCTTTGATTGTCAGTCCTCTTACTTCAGGTGTGGATCTCGACTGGCCATGGCGGGTGTATATATTTAGCCAGATGATCAATATGAGTATAGTGGCAACGCCGATGGCTAATGCCAGGCCCAGATGTCTCCAGAATGTCCGGCTTTTAAGAAATTCTTTCACGCTCATCGTGTGATGCAATATTAGATTATTAACGCAGGATCAAAGATAAAATTTTATTACGAGAGTACCCGCGGCATTACCACTCTCTCACTGTCCGGTAGTTTGTATCGCGTTCCACAGGTTTATAGCCTGCCGACCGTATCATTGCCACCAGCTCGGTAGTGGAGAGGGCCGGTCTACTCTCTTCTGCTCCGGCCATGGAGTAGATCCTTGTGGTGTCATCGATGGTACCGTCGAGGTCATCAGCGCCAAAGGCGAGGCTCATCATTGCTGCATCTTTTCCTATGGCTGGCCAGTATGCCTTGATATGGATGAAGTTGTCAAGGAAGATACGTGAGAGAGCATAGTTGCGCATGTCTTCAGTAACAGGCACTTCTCCCAGCTCGTGCATACGGTTATTCTCACGTTTAAATTTCAGGGGTATGAAGGCGTTGAACCCGCCGGTCCGGTCTTGCAGCTCCCTCAGTCTGAGCAAGTGGTCAATACGTTGCTGCGGACTCTCGGCGTGACCGTAGAGCATGGTGGCGTTGGAAGAGATGCCGAGGCTATGTGCTGTCTCATGTATGGTGAGCCAGGTCTCTGCGTCAGCCTTCTCCTTGCATATCTTGCGCCGCAGTGATGCGTCGAAGATCTCTGCGCCTCCGCCGGGGATAGAGTCTAGACCATAGTCGCGCAGCAGCTTGAGCCCTTCGGTGTATGTCATTCCGGCCTTGTGTATCATATAGTCAAGCTCAACAGCCGAGAAGGCCTTTATGCTGATGTCAGGTCTCATACTGCGGATAGAAGCCAGTATCTTCCCGTAATAGTGGATATCACGTGATGGGTGTACCCCGCCTGTGATATGCACCTCAGTGACAGGTATGCCGTCAAATCGTTTTACTATGTCAAGTATTTCCTTCTCAGACAGCTCCCAACTGTCAGGATCGCCTTCAGGTTTATGGTACGAGCAGAACCGGCAGTTGTAGATGCAGACGTTTGTGGGCTCGATATGGAAGTTCCGGTTGAAAAAGACAGCGTCACCGCTTTTTGCCCTCTTGACCGATGTGGCCAGCACTGCCAGCAGAGAGAGATCAGCCTTACGGTAAAGGGTCAGCGCCTCTTCTGGTGTCAGTCGTTTTCCGTTGATGACCGCTTTAGCGATATCACCAGTTTCTGAATCTGCATTATTAAGGATCAGCTCTATCATTTCTGGAAACATTGACAAATTTACAATCACTGTGACAGAATAGAAATAAAAAACCGCCTTAATTGTTCATTAAGACGGCTATTTATTATTGTCTGCCAGCCTTTCAGTCCTTGTGCCCCGGTTCGTCAGAAACGCTCAGTTTCCTTCTTCCCCTTGCTCTGCGGGCGGAGAGAACGCGTCTGCCATTTGGAGTTGACATTCTCTCCCTGAAACCGTGAGTATTTGTCCTCCTCTTTCTCGATGGCTGAAATGTCCTTTTCATTAGTTCCTGTGATTTTGATGTTTATTTTCCAATTTTTAAGACTGCAAAGGTAGTCAAATTTTAATATAATAAGGGATATCAGTCAATTTATTTGTTTTACCGTGGCAGGTAAACAATTTTTTTTGTTTCGAAGTAAGGCTCGTCAAACCAGCTGTTTAACGGTATAACTTCAGCTGATCCCTTGAATGGAGCTATCTCCTTCTCCAGATCACCTCCCTTGAGTAATATCCATCCGTTCCTGACATCGTTGAATGACTCGGGTGATGCCAGGTGTCTGGTCAGTTTGACAAACTGATCTGTTTCTGTCACTGCTCTGCCTATAATAAAGTCATACTGCCCTGTGATCTCTTCTGATCTTTCCGCCCGGGCCAGAACATTTCTGAGATCTGTTGCACTGATTATCTCGTTAACAACTTTTATCTTTTTGGCTGTGGAATCAATCAGCGTAAACTTTACCTGGGGAAATAGTATGGCCAGGGGAATCCCCGGCAGTCCGCCTCCGGTACCGACATCTATCACAGCTGTGCCGGGCATGAATGTGACAAAGCGTGCTATGGCGAGTGAATGGAGAAGATGATGTATCTCGAAATTCTCAATGTCTCTGCGAGAGATGATGTTTACCTTCGCATTCCATTCCTTATATAGTGCAGGAAGCAGCGACAGCTGCCGGCGCTGTTCATCGGAGAGCGACGGGAAATATTTATCGGCAATGGTTTTCAAATGCCGCTTGTTTTGTTACGGACCATGTTTAGTATAAGTACTTTGGCCCTGAATAGCCTTGCTTTGACTGTTCCTATGGGTAGGCTCAGTTCAGTGGCTATCTCCTCGTATGAGTAGTCTTCGAAGTAACGTAGTTCTATCAGCCGGCGATAGCGAGGCTTCAATGTCTTGACAATACGGTTGATAGAGGCAGCTGTCTCCCTGCTTATCATCAGTTCGTCAGGGGCTATCATGTCAGATGCGACGGTGGCCTCCACCTCGTCTTCTTCTCCTTCTTCGTGATTGAACGGCCTGGGGCTCTGACTCTTTCGCCTCATAAAGTCGATGCAGTTGTTGGTGGCTATGCGGAAGAGCCAGGTACTGAAGGCGTGTGATGGCACATATTTGGCGAGGTTATGGAAGGCCTTGCCGAAGGCTTCGATGGTCAGGTCTTCCGCGTCAGCCGGATTACTAACCATTCTGAGCATTACATAATAAACTGAATCACGGTATCTGTTGAGCAGTTCGGTGTAAGCTCTGCTGTCATTGTTCAGTGCACGTGCTATGACCTTCAGGTCATGCTGTGCTTTTTCCGATAGGCCGCTTCCTACTTCCATGTTACGCTGCCTTTACCTTTTCTGATTGATGCCAGGTAAAGAAATCCCATTAAGAATGGCGCCAAGATATCAAAAAAGAGCGAGATAAACCACAAATGGGCTTCGTTGAAGGTTGCGGCAGACCGTTTGAGGATGATTGCCCTCATCACCAGTCGTGCTGTAGCGAAGAATGCCACCACCGGCCATGAGGCAAGCATTATGAGCAGCGTGGTAAGCAGTCCGTAATAAGCCAGCCTTGAAAAGGGCTCAATGAAGAGCCTGAGCTTGTCGGCTCTCTTGTAATACGCAGAAGCGGTAAAGTGTCTCCTCTTCTGTTTAGTCCATGCCCGGAAACCCTTTTGAGCCACTGAGAGGGTGAATGAGTCATGTGAGAGCATGAGGCTGTAGTTGCCCGCGATGGCATTACGGTTGACAAAAAGATCGTCATCACCTGACATTATATGGTTATGCGGGCCGAATCCGCCTTTCTCGAAAAAGAAACCTCTTCGGTACGCCAGGTTTCTTCCCACTCCCATGTAGGGGACTCCGGCCAGGGCCATGCCAAAGTATTGCATTGCCGTAAACATTGTTTCGTATCGGATATAGCGGTTAAGCAATCCCTCCTCCGGCATATAACCCCCGTATCCGATGACAATATCTGTTTTTTCGCTTATGGCCGCGGCCACCTCGCGGAGCCAGTTTGCAGATGCCGGGCGGCAGTCAGCATCGGTGAAAACAAGCATTTCATTTTTTGCTGCCTTGATACCTATCAGCATTGCCAGCTTCTTGGTATGCGCAAATCCGGGGTCCTTCTGAATCATTGACACTCTGAGGTGCTTGTAACTCTTCATCAGGCTGCCAAGCACTTCATCGGTATTATCCTCGGAACAGTCGTTTACTACCACAACCTCATATGAGGGATAGTCCTGTTTAAGCACTTCCGGGAGAAACCGTGCAAGGTTTTCACCTTCATTACGCGCGCAGATGACCACTGAAAGAGGCGGCAGGCTGGTCGGAGAAGTCGTTTTTGCAGCCTTGGTGAATGCGGGTCTGCTATAATACCTGAGCCAGTACCATGCCTGTATCAGAGCCATCAGAATGAACAGTGACAGGAGTATGATATGTGTTGTATCTGTTGAAAGGATCATAGAGTATCACATTGTGCGCAGCAATATTATAAAGAATTGCATAATGGATGCAAGAATTTTTTCAACAATCACGATTCCTTTTCCTCAAATTGGTAACTGTCTGTTCAAAATGAGTTTGAGAAAGCTTACTTTTGGGGCCACCAGTAAGACGATGATGTTCAGCATAGCGAGGAGAGACGGGGCCACATCGGCCAGGGCAGGGGTACTACGTACCGCCCATGGTGATATTCCTACTCCTGTGTTCATGCCTGTGGGTACTGCGGCTACGGTTAAGGGAGTGCTTCACCGTGATCTGAAAACAGAGATCAACGCGCCTATAATACTTGCCAACACATACCATTTATATCTCCGTCCCGGCACTGATATTATCCGCCAGGCAGGCGGACTTCACCGTTTCATGTCATGGGACAGGCCTCTGCTCACTGACAGTGGAGGCTACCAGGTGTTCTCGCTGGCCGCCAACAGGAAGCTGACAGAGGAGGGTGCTATATTCAGGTCGCATATTGACGGGTCAAAGCATCTGTTCACTCCTGAAAAAGTTATTGACATACAGCGGACTATTGGTTCAGATATCATGATGGCGTTTGACGAGTGTGCCCCCTGGCCATGTGATCACACATATGCACTGAAGTCGATGGAACTTACACACCGGTGGCTTGACAGGTGCGTGGAGCAGGTCGGGAGAACAGAGCCGCTGTACGGGTCAGACCAGATGATGTTTCCCATAGTGCAGGGGTCAACCTACAGCGACCTGCGCCGCATGTCAGCCGAGAAGTGTGCCTCAAGCGATATGCCCGGTAATGCCATCGGAGGGCTCTCTGTGGGAGAACCGGCAGAGATGATGTATGAGATGATAGAGGCGGTCAATGGGATACTGCCTGTTGATAAGCCACGGTATCTTATGGGCGTGGGTACTCCGGCAAACATTCTTGAGAGCATAGCCCGAGGGGTTGATATGTTTGACTGCGTCATGCCATCACGTAACGGCCGTAACGGAATGCTCTTTACGCGTGAAGGAACAGTAAACATCAGGAACCTGCGCTGGGCTGACGACTTCTCTCCTATAGATGCCACGTCAGGGTCAGAGATAAGCCGTACATACTCAAAGGCATACCTGCGTCATCTGGTGATAGCAGGCGAGATGCTGGGTGCTCAGATATCAACCATACACAACCTCTCATTCTACCTCTCCCTTGTCAGAGAGGCCAGAGAGAAGATACTTGAAGGTACATTCGGATCATGGAAGGACGAGACAATAAAAAGAATTTCAGAGAGAGTCTGAGGAGACTTGCCCCGGGTATACTCGACTGGTATATCATCAGGCAGTTCCTTGGTACATTTGTTTTCTCCCTGGTGCTGATTTTGGGTATAGCGGTGATCTTTGACTTCTCCGAGAAGATAGATGACTTCATCCAGAAGCAGGCGCCCCTGAAAGCTATCATCTTTGACTATTACCTGAATTTTATACCCTATTTTGCAACTCTGTTTGCCCCCATGTTCGTCTTTATCTCGGTGATCTTCTTCACTTCGAAGATGGCAGTTAACACCGAGATCATCGCCATGCTCAACAGCGGAATGAGCTTCCGGAGACTAATGGTTCCTTATCTAATCTCTGCGGCATTCATCGCTCTGGGCACCTTCTTGCTGCAGAACTATGTGCTGCCACGTTCTAACATCGCGAGAATCGACTTTGAGGAGAAGTATTACCGCAGCTCTGACTTCAGGAGGGTCAACGTTCCGTCAATACATCGCCAGGTCCAACCCAATGTGTACATATACATGGAGCAGTATAACAAGTTGTCTCAGAGCGGACGTAATTTCAGCATGGAACAGTTTGATGAGCATGGCAGGCTTATGTCAAAGATGACTGCCAACCTGATAAGGTGGGACAGCACTACCAACAAGTGGGGGGCATGGTGGTACTACATCAGAGAGAATGACAGCATAGGAGAGAGAATCACCTCAGGGAGACGCATAGATACTGTTTTGAATGTGGGGCCGGACGATTTCACGAGGTCGCCGGAATTTGTCTTCACCATGACCCACGGTGAGTTGCTTGACTACATTCAGGTGCTTAAATCGCAGGGCTCAGATGAGATAAAGCTCTATCTCAATGAGGAGCATCGGCGTTATGCTGCACCCTTTGCCTTTTTCATTCTGACAATTATCGGAGTCTCGGTGTCATCGCGAAAGATCAAGGGAGGTATTGGTATGCAGATAGGCCTCGGGCTGGTACTTACTTTTTCATACATTCTTTTCATGCAGTTTTCGTCGCAGTTCTCCCTGAAAGGCGATCTTGACCCTGCGCTGGCAATGTGGATTCCCAATATCATCTACACCTTTATTGCCGCCGGGGTA
>CAYQNT010000012.1:0-13535 GCA_964418865.1 uncultured Rikenella sp. | reverse complement strand
GCTCCTAAATGACACATTTTGCTCATTTCTGTGCATAAATGAAATTTTCATATCTTGCCATGCTTTTTTGACGAAGCATTACTGACTATAAAAAGCTGAATTATGGCACTGAAAAAGAAGATACAAGAACTTAAGGAGAAGCGTGAGAAGATGCTCCTTGGCGGCGGTGAGGAAGCTGTTGGAAAGCAGCGGGCCATGGGCAAGAACACTGCGCGTGAGCGAATTATGGGTATCCTTGATACCGGCACGTTCAACGAATACGATATGTTTGTTGAGCATGATGCGCGCGACTTCGGGATGGATAAGAAGCATCTGCCCAGTGATGGAGTGGTGATTGGCACCGGCACCGTTCACGGCAACACGGTAGCAATATTTGCGCAGGATTTCACCGTCGCAGGCGGTTCACTGGGGCTGATGCACTCGCGCAAGATAACGAAGATCATGGATCATGCCCTGCAGATGAGGATCCCCATTATCGGGATAAATGACTCCGGAGGGGCACGTATACAGGAGGGTGTCAACTCTCTGGCAGGGTATGGCGAGATATTCTTCCGAAACACAATATCCAGCGGGGTGATACCTCAGATCTCTGTGATATTGGGGCCTTGTGCCGGTGGTGCAGTATATTCGCCCGCGCTGACCGACTTTGTTTTTGTTGTTGAGAATATCTCAAAGATGTTCATCACCGGGCCTGAGGTTATCAAGACGGTTCTGGGTGAAGAGATATCGATGGAGGCTCTTGGTGGTGCCCGCGTGCATTGTGAGACCTCCGGCAATGCTCACTTCTTCGCCATGACAGAGGAGGAGTGCTTCGGCCAGATAAAGAGGCTCATCTCTTTCATCCCCAGGAACAACGGGGATAAAGCTGTCACCATCGAGACGGTGCCACCTGACAGCAGCTATGATATTGAGCAGGTGGTACCGGGAGACCCCACTATTCCTTATGATGTCAGGGATGTCATCAGGGCGGTTGCTGACAGCTCCGATTTCTTCGAGATACAGGAGATGTACGCGCGCAATATGGTCATCGGTCTTGGCAGGTTAGGGGGCAGAACAGTTGGCTTTGTTGCCAACCAGCCATTGGAGATGGCCGGTGTGCTTGACGTTGATTCATCAGATAAGGCTGCCAGGTTCATCCGATACTGTGATGCCTTTGACATTCCTATTATAACCTTTGTGGATCTGCCGGGCTATCTGCCTGGCGTGGATCAGGAGCATGCCGGCGTCATACGCCACGGGGCAAAGGTGTTATATTCATACAGTGAAGCCACCGTACCCAAGCTGACGGTGATACTGCGCAAGGCTTATGGCGGAGGCTACATAGCCATGGGCTCCCGTCACCTGCGCGCCGACTTTGTGTTTGCGTGGCCTGGTGCTGAGATAGCGGTCATGGGACCGGCAGGTGCTGCAAACATCATCTTCCGCAAGGAGATAACCTCTGCTGCCAATCCTGATGAGATGCGCAAACAGAAGGTTGAGGAATACAGAGAGAAATTTGCCAATCCGTATGTGGCAGCCTCGAGAGGTTACGTTGATGCAGTCATTGAGCCGTCAGAGACACGCAGGCTGCTGCTGCACAGTCTGGAGGTGTCAGAGAACAAGCTAGTGCAGATGCCATTGAAGAAACATGGTATACCACCGTTCTGATTAACGATGAAAACAGGAGAGTGATGGAAAAGGGAACCACTGATAAGAGAACCATGGAAAAGGGAACCGCGGATAAGAGAACCATGGAAAAGGGAACCACAGAGAAGCTTGTCATAGATCAGACGGAGTACACAACAAGGCTGAGCCCCCGTTTCAGGGCGCGCAAGCCTTATGAGCCGCCTGTGCCTGGCAGGATATATAGTTTTATACCCGGCACCGTAGTGGAGGTGCTGGTCAGCGAGGGTGACATCGTCAGTGAGGGAGATGATACGGTCATTCTTGAAGCTATGAAGATGAAGAACAGGCTCAAGAGCCATTTATCCGGGAAGGTAATTGCTGTAAACGTTAAACCAGGCGACAGGGTCACGAAGGGAACAGTGCTTGTGGAGGTAGGGTAAGGGTCTGAAGGTCTTAAGGTCCAAAGGTCTAAAGGTCTTGGGGTCCTGCGGTCTGTCGCTACGCTCCGTCTTGCAGTCTTGGACTGAAGACTGCCGACTGAAGACTGCGGACTGTGTTTAGATCATCTCACTGGTGTTAAGGCGATAGCGAGATATTTCAGGTGGGAGAACCGGGTTTTCCGGGAAGATACCATAAACAGAGGAGCCGCTACCTGACATGGAGGCGTATAGGGCTCCAGCCTCGTAGAGGGCCATCTTGAGCATGCTCACCAGCGGGTATTTGCGGAAGATGTTAAGCTCAAAGTCATTAGCCACCTTATCGCGCCACTCACTCACCGGCAGCTTGAGAAGCTCTCGCAATGACAGTCCCTCGGGGCCTGGCACACACCCGGCATAGGCCTCGGCTGTGCTGACATCAACATTAGGATAAAGGATGACAATATGATATCTGCTCAGGTCAAGAGGAAATTCAGAGAGAATATTTCCCACACCCTCTGCAAATGATGGGGTTCCATCGATAAAGAATGGGGCGTCACTGCCCAGTCTGCCGGCAAATGACCGCAGCTCCTCGGAGTTGAGTCCAAAATTGAAGTACTTGTTCAACGCCCTCAACATGCCTGCCGCATCGGATGAGCCGCCACCAAGTCCTGCTCCAATTGGTATATCCTTGTGAAGATGAATACGTAACCTTGGAAAATCAAACGATTGGCGCATGAGCTTAACCGCCTTCATCACCAGGTTGGCAGACGGGTTAGATTCTTCCATCACACCAGTAACTCTCAGAGTGTCATGTCTGCGGTTATCCTTTCTCACCACGAACTCAAGAGCATCGGTGAGGTCAACCGGGTAGAAGAAGGTCTCTATATTATGATAGCCGTCAGGCCTCTTCTCCATGATCCTTAAACCGATATTTATCTTCGCCCTTGGAAATACTATCATTGCCGGGAGTTCTATTGGGTGATCAAAAATATACGAACCTTTTTAATTATTATCCGAATATAATTAAATTTTGGATGGATGACGCCCGAATGATTTGCCGGGCCACTTTTGAATGATTTGCCGGTGCAAGGTCGACTGGATCGCTGAAGGTATTACAGGGGTTCTTGCCGGAAGCACCACCGTGAGGCTTGGCAAAGAGACCCCACAAATGATGTGTGACAATTATATTCAGTGGTATTTGCGATTTGGACCAATCATGTAGGTTCATCATCTTTACAAAGCATATTCGTTTTCAACATCTTCTTAACAATTTTCTGTTTGAAACAAATAGCCTGCATGCACCCTGATGACGACGGTTATTGTTAAATTTGACCACCGCAGTCACATAGGTGAGATGCTTATAATCACATGAATATCAATACAATAAATTAATGGCACAAGTTGCAGCAAGAGGAAGACAGGATAAGAGGCAATCGGTAGTTGTTATTCCTGAGGGTGGCCGCATACCTCCGCAGTCGCCTGAGATGGAAGAAGCGGTTCTTGGGGCAGCAATGCTTGAAATAGAGGCTGCAAGGATGGTTGTTGACATGCTGAGACCGGAGACTTTTTATTCATCGGCTCATCAGAAGATCTTTGCTGCCATTGTTGAGCTTAACAAGCGTGATCAGCCTGTTGACCTTCTTACGGTGACACAGGAGCTCAAGCGCGTGAATGAGCTGGAGGATGCCGGTGGCCCTGTTTACCTTACGGAGCTCACCTCCAGGATTGTTTCGGCGGCCAACATAGAATATCATGCGCGCATTGTTATGCAGAAGTATATTCAGCGGGAGCTTATTCGTGCCTCGACGCTTATACAGAACATGGTCTATGAAGACACTCTTGATGTGACAGAGCTTCTTGACAAGAGTGAGGATGAGCTGTTCAGGATTGCAGAGGGCAACATTAAGAATGAGGTTGCACCGATACATGAGGTTATCAAGCAGGCTCTCGCTGAGATGGAGGAGCTGGGAAAGAAGGAAGACGCCCTTGTGGGTGTGCCATCAGGCTTTACAAAGCTTGACAGGCTCACCTCAGGATGGCAGAAGTCGGAGCTTATCATTATAGCAGCAAGGCCTTCAATGGGGAAGACGGCCTTTGCCCTTACCATGGCCCGCAACATGGCTATTGATCATGGACGGAAGGTAGCCATTTTCTCACTCGAGATGGCGGCTATACAGCTTGTGAACAGGCTCATTGTCTCCGAGACGGAGATCCCCAGCGATAAGATCAAGAACGGTAAGCTCTCTCCTGAAGAGTGGTCGCTTCTTGAGTCGCGTATCAAATCACTTACAGAGGCACCAATATACATTGATGACACACCGGCTATCTCCGTCTTTGAACTAAGGGCCAAATGCCGCAGACTCAAGGCACAGGGTAAGCTTGACGTGGTGATTGTCGATTACCTGCAGCTGATGACCGGGCCTCCTGACGCCGGCAGCCGTGAGCAGGAGGTGAGTGCCATCTCCAGGGCACTGAAGAGCATTGCCAAGGAGCTGACTGTGCCGGTGCTGGCTCTCTCGCAGCTGAACAGGTCGGTGGAGACACGTGGTGGCAACAAAAAACCGATGCTGTCAGACCTGCGTGAGTCAGGTGCCATTGAGCAGGATGCCGATATGGTGGTCTTTATACACAGACCTGAGAAGATGGGCTTATTACAGTTTGAAGACGGACAGTCGACCAAGGGTCTTGCCGATATCATCCTTGCCAAAAACCGTAACGGTCCCACGGATGAGATACTTCTCTACTTCAAGGAAGACCGTGCCTCTTTTGTTGAGCCAGATGATTTTAGTCCTGATGGATCCCTCACGGATGCACCTGCTGGCGGAGTCTATACAATGAAGTCAAAGATGAATGATGACATA
The DNA here is from genome assembly GCA_964418865.1 of uncultured Rikenella sp. Lineage (GTDB taxonomy): Bacteria > Bacteroidota > Bacteroidia > Bacteroidales > VadinHA17 > SR-FBR-E99. The sequence goes on along the minus strand of CAYQNT010000012.1, from coordinate 8,650 downwards.
TCATCAGATTACAGCGACTTTTCCAATGATGACAACGGCCGCAAGCCGAAGTTCTGAGGTCCTTATTCCAGTCGTAGAGTCAGCCTGAGCGATAGTGACCTGAAGGAGGTATTGTGGAAGCCGGCATACAGGCCTATCTCCGCAAGCAGAAATACCTCGCTCAGGGCGTATCCTGCCTCGTAATAGTAGCCATAGTCAGGGGTCCAGAGCAGCGAGAGACCCAGGTTCTCCCGGATGAGGGTTCTGCTTAGTACCGGCAGTCTCTTAAGCAAAAGCACCGGAGAGGTGTAACGAACGTGTCCCTCGGCAAATCCTTCCGGTGATGAGATTGAATAATATGGTTGCAGATAAAATCCGTCATCATAGTTATTGATCAGTATGGGCGACGCCTGCGTATTGAAGAAGTACATATCCTGAAGCTGCAGGTTCTCCTTTTTGAAGAAGGTGCCGCCGCGGATGCGCCAGCGGAATTCATTCAGCGGACCGTACCTGCTGGTACGGTTTATCTCAGCCATTATCATATCATAATGCCCGGAGAGGGTGTCATTGTAATTATACCCGTGCTTCCATGAAAGTGTAAAGGTTGGGAAGTCTGAGCCGGCATTGATCTTTGCTCTGCCTGAGAGCCGGTAATGCTGACGGGGGGTAAAGGCCAGCACTGAGGTGAATGAGATATGCCGGTGGGTGAAAATAGTCAGTGGGTCATGACCATCAAAGCTGGTAGTAACATAAGGATTATCGGGCAGGTTGACAGACCACGGGCGGTCACGCCTGAAGATTGAAAAGGTGGCGTTGTTATCAAGCGGCTCACGTTTTTCATACATGGCTGAAAGCGAAAGATTAAGGCCGTTGGCCAGATCGCCTCTGTGACCTGCAATGATGTAAGTACTGTTATAGAGCTTCATCCAGTTTTCCCTGAAGAACAGGGATGAGACCGTGTTCACCAGAGGGTTTACTCCTGAGGATGAAAACTCATCAGACTGTTTGCCGGCCCTCACAATGATGTTACCGGCACGCATCGGGTCATAGAGCAGATTGGCAGAGACATTCCAGATCATTCGCTCGCGGCCGAAGGCATATCTGGCTGATGGTGCCAGGGTGAAGCGTCCGGCCTCACCTGTCTTCACTGAGAGGTTCATGCCGGTGCCAGCCGCAAACCCGTCTACAGTGTTGAATGAGAAGCTGCTAAGGTCTGTCAGGCCGTCAAAGTCAAGGTAGTTATCTTTGGAGAGCTTCCATCGCTTACCAAAGGCCATGTTACTGATGAATTTAACTGCCGGACTATTGTTCTTATTCAAACCTGATCCCAATGTTATGGTTAGGTTAGAGGTGTCACGACGTGCCAGTGGCTCACCGCTGGCAGAGACTGTTGCGAGGCTGGCCGTCTCTTCCTTTGTCAACGGTACGGGTCTGCTCTCAGCCCAGTATAAGGTGTCTTTCTGAGTGGCATCTTCATCGATGATGTATGTAGTATTATCTTCAATCTCCAGCGGCTTCTTTTCATTGTTACGACTGGCATTCCTGCTGTTCAGGCGTGACAGTCGTGCCATATCGCGGGCTGACAGCTCATCTTTGGTCAGTATAGCTTCGATCTCTTTCTGCTCACTGGTTATCACCTCCCCGTGGGATTCCTTGTCTTCAGATGCCGTGAAGGTTGAAGGCAGTGATATTGACCTGTCCGGCTCAACCTCGAGGTATTTCACGGCACTGGTATATGATGCCCTTGCCTTTATGCCCATTATTGATATATCGAAGTTAAGCTCATGGCTGACAGGCATCCAGATGCCAGCTTCTACAGGGGTATAAAGCTGTTTTATCCTTACGTTACCCGCCAGGTTATCATTGGCCAGATCAAGGGAGTGGATGGCCCAGAGGTCTTCAACTATATAGATCACTCCGTTGAATAGCTGCTGGCTCTTCCGGCGTGCTGTCACCCTGATCTTGTCAATGACAAATTCACCTTGTGATGATGATCCGAGGAACGAGAAGTTGTAGTGTGAGAATGCATTAGGTGCCAGTGGTGAGATGGCGATATTGGCTATGACAGGCTGGTAAAAACTTGCTTCCAGATAATCCATCGGAGAGGTCTTTTCATTTCCTGGCGGCATGCTTGAGTTGGATGAGATGACCCGGTGAACATATTTGTCAGGAGAGGTAAATGTTATGATATTCACTGATTCTGAGAAATAATACCTGCCTTCCTCCAGTTCGCCATCATTGGACTCTATCTTCATTCGTTTCTTAATCATCTTTGGGAGCTTGTCAACGCTTCCTCCTCCCCTGATGTATACTTCAGCCCTGTACATCTTCACCTGATTCATGTGGAAGGGAGCCATACCTATCGCCTTGCGCATGATGTAGTATGCAGGATCTTTTCCCGAGGCAGAGACCCTTACAGCCGGTATCTCAAAGAGTTGTTCGCTGAGAATGATATTGGCACTAATGACCCCGGTGGTTACATTGAACACTCTTGTTACCGGGGCGTATCCAAGGAACTGGTAATTCAGGGTGTAGGTCCCTGGCGGCAGTGTGATCTCATAAAACCCTTCGCTGTTGGTGGCTGTTCCCTGGCGCAGCTCCGCGATATATACCGAGGCTGCAGCAAGAGGAACTCCGTCAGTGTCTGTTATTCTGCCACTGATAACCTGAGCATCAGCGAGGATGCACGGGAAAAGAAGCATTAAGAGGACGGCAATTCTACTTCGCATTGTCAGCCTTTTTCTTCAGAATGATCTTTTAGTGAATTGCCGGCAACCACAATCACAAATTCACCCCTGGGTTGTTTGTTTTTGAAGTGTGTTACCAGTGAGATCAGCGACCCCCTGACTGTCTCCTCAAATTTTTTGGTAAGCTCACGTGAGACGGAGGCTTTTCGCTCATCACCCAGCACTGAAGTCAGCTGTTCCAGGGTCTTCAGCACCCTGAATGGTGATTCATAGAAGATCATTGTGCGCTCCTCTTCTACCAGGGAAGCCAGTCGTTTCTGCCTTCCCTTTTTCAGAGGAAGAAACCCTTCGAAGCAGAAGCGGTCAGATGGGAGGCCTGATGCTGCCAGTGCAGGAACGAATGCGGTAGGGCCCGGTAAGGCCTCAACAGGTATATCTCTTTCAAGACATCTTCTGACGAGCAGGAATCCGGGGTCTGATATCCCCGGTGTGCCGGCGTCGGATACGAGTGCTGTCAGGGTGCCCTGTTCAATGCCGTCACATACAACCTCGAGGCTGCGGTGTTCATTGAACTTATGGTGCGAACGCATAGGCACTTTTATTCCATAATGGTCTAGTAAAACACGTGTGGTTCTGGTGTCTTCCGCAAGAATGAGACCTGCTGACTTCAGCACATCCAGGGCACGGATGGTGATGTCACCCAGGTTGCCAATGGGAGTGGGCACCAGAATAAGCTTAGACATGAATACTGAATTTTCTCCTGACAACGTCAACGAATGAAGATTGTGCAGCAGGGTCAGAGCCCATGACTGTACTTTCGTCAAGTATCTTCATGGCTTCGCCCAGTGAAGCAGCGGCGTTAAGTCTCTTAACGGTGTCATTGTAAGAAATAGCATCACCGCTGAAGAGCTCACGGATAAAGTAAAACTTATCATTCATACCTATTGCAGCAGCAATATCGGCTATCGGTTTGCTATGCATGACAGATGACATTACCTCATCATGTCTGTCTGAAGACATCTTCTCGCCCAGCGTACCCGCATTGATGAACCTGTCTGCCAGTATCGATTTCAGAGGCTCATGCGTCTTCTGTGGCTCCTGTGTCTTCTGTGGCTCCTGTATCTTCTGTACCTCTTGTACCTCTTGTACCTCTTTTACTTCCTGTACGGCCTTTCCCTCTTCTACTTCCTGTACCCGCTGTGCCTCCAGTATCTTCTCTGCCTTCTCTACCTTCTGTGCCTCTATTGGCTCCAGTATCTCCTCTGCCTCTTTTGCCTCCTGTACCTCCTTTACTTCCGGGATGTTCTTTGTCGCCGGGGCTGCCTGTACCTTCTGCATCTCCTGTAGTGGCGGTGTCACGGCAAGGCGTGGTATCAGCTTAAGCAGATCAGAGGCGCTACGCACCCTTGATTTTGCCAGCTCTGTCTCTATGATATGTGACCCGGGTACTGATGATAACTGGTCAAGCAATGCCAACGCCTCGTCCAGATCCCTCTCAATTATACTCACTGCTTTCAGTAAATCCATCTTCCTTTGTGTTTTATTATGATCGTTTTCTTTATTTTGCAAAAGTAATTAATAATAATCTTTTCGGCCTGTATAAATCTCATCACACTATTGAACGGCTAATTCATTATCTGAAGTATGGATTTTCTTGAAAATTCAGTTGACAGTGCCGGCAAGCGCGGTTCGGTGGAGGTGATTGCCGGATCAATGTTTTCGGGTAAGACCGAGGAGCTGATAAGACGGCTTCGCAGGGCTATGTATGCCGGCCTGAAGGTTGAGATATTCAAGCCTTCCATAGACACAAGATTTTCGCTAGACAGAGTTGTGTCACATGATGAAAAATCAATTCCATCGACTCCTGTTGAGAATGCTTCATCAATACTGCTTCTTGCAAGCGGAGTAGAGGTGGTTGGCATTGATGAGGCACAGTTTTTTGACGACAGTATCATTGAGGTGTGCACTATGCTGGCTGATACCGGAACACGGGTAATAGTTGCGGGGCTTGACATGGATTTTTCGGGAAAGCCTTTTGGTCCGATGCCTTCACTGATGGCTATGGCTGAATTTGTGAGCAAGGTACATGCCATCTGTGTCAGATGCGGAAACCTGGCCCAGTATTCACATCGCAAAACTGAGGATGAAAAGGTGGTGGTTCTGGGAGAGAAGGATATCTATGAGCCTCTCTGCCGTACATGCTTTATAAAGTCAGTACAACGGTGATGGTCAGCCCATCGCGCTTATCTTCTCGAGCCTGGCAGAATCAACAATACTGATCTTTTTTCCTTCAAGGGCTATCACCGATTCGGTAGCAAACATTGAGAGTGTACGGATAGCGTTTGAGGTAGTCATGTTTGAGAAGCAGGCCAGGTCTTCGCGTGATACATAAGCTCTGATTGTTCTTCCGTCATTCTCCATGCCGTAGGTATCACGAAGGACTAAGAGTGATTCGGCAAGCCTTCCTCTGATATGCTTCTGAGTAAGTGACACCGTTCTTTTGTTTGAGAATGAGAGCTCAACAGCCATCATCCGCATCAGCGTAATGGAGAGGTCAGGGTTGCGCCGTAAGAGCTTCATGAATGGCTCCCTGTCAAACCTACAGATGCCTGAGTCTTCAAGCACAACTGCTGATGATGAATATGGTGTACTGGTGATAAAGGCTGCAAACCCTATGAGGCCCTGTGGCCTCACCATTCTGATAATCTGTTCACGTCCGCCGATGCCCTGTTTGTAAACTTTGACCTTCCCGCTGGCAAGGCAATAGAGACCAGCAGGTCTGCCTCCCTCGTGAAGAATCAATTCTCCCCTTTTAAGCGAAGCGCAGTGATGGTCCTGGATCAAAAACTCCTTCTCCTTGTCAGGCAGATCTCGGAATAATGAATACGGTCCCTCAAGACACAGTTCCAAATAAGCATTACTATATAACATTTCCCTCCCCTTATGTTAAACAACATCTGCAAAGATATCAAAAAACTCAATCTGAGGGGAAATTAACGTTTTTTAACACACTATAAAACAGGCAGTTGAAGATGAATTGTGGTCAGCGGAATTTTGCAATGACAGGTATCCTTCGGCCGGGGCCAAAAGCTTTGGATGAGACACGGAGGGTAGGGGGTGTCTGTTTTCTTTTGAACTCGCTGTTGCGTACGAGCTTAGTCACTTTTTCTACCAGGTCAGGGTCAAATCCCTCGCCGATTATCTGTCCGGCAGATTTTTCCAGATCGATATACCTGAACAGAACAGGATCAAGCTGGTTGTAAGGTGGCAGTGTGTCTGCGTCAAGCTGATTGTGCTTCAGCTCAGCTGAGGGAGGCCTGACGATGATGGCTCGTGGGATTATCTCTTCTTTTGAATTTATCTCTTCTGCCAGCCGGTAGACTTCAGTCTTGTAGATATCACCTATTACTGACAGCCCTCCTGCCATATCACCGTATAATGTTCCGTACCCCGTTGCTGCCTCGCTCTTGTTTGAGGTATTAAGGAGCATATAGCCTAATTTGTTGGCGAAGGCCATCAGTATCAGGGCCCGGAGGCGCGACTGTACGTTCTCTTCGGTCACGTCTGATTGCCTGCCGTCAAAGAGTGGCGTGAGCATCTTGTCGATGAGCTGGCGTGCCTCCTCAATACTTACTATGTGGTAGGGTATTCCCAGTTTGCGGACCATTTCCACCGAATCAGTCACCGAGTGTTCCGATGAATACACGGTTGGCATGAGCAGCGCAAGTGTATTTTCTGCTCCCAGGGCTTCTGCTGCCAGAGCCAGGACTACTGCCGAGTCTATCCCTCCGGACAGGCCGACTATCGCCTTTCTCAGTCCTCCTTTTACAAAGAAGTCTCTGATGCCGGTGACCAGTGCCCGGTGAATATAGCCTGTCATGTCATCAGGGTATGACGGTGGCAGGGAATATTTATCATGATCTTGTGCGTCAGAGGGTATATCAACTATCCTCACCTCCTCAGCACAAAAGGCAAGCCTCTCTAGTAATGTGCCATCACTGTCTATAAGAACTGAAGAGCCATCAAAAATCAGTTCAGTATAGCCTCCTGCCTGGCTAACTGATATAAAGGGTTTCCGGTACTTCCTGGCAGTATTGATAAATACCTCTTCTCTTATTTTTATTCTGTTGTGAGAGAATGCACTAGCAGCAAGATTGATGATCAGTGACGGATTATCCTTCATCAGCTCTTCAAGAGGACTGAGGCTGTAGAGCCTCCATAATCCCTTGTCGCCAAAGGGCTGCTCGTCCCATATGTCCTCGCAGATGGTAATGGCTATTCTCTCGCCATTCACCTCAACGGTCTGGAACATGGAGCCAGGCTGGAAGTATCTGTCTTCATCGTATATATCATAGGTAGGCAGAAGAGTTTTGTTTATTACTGCCCTGACCTTTCCTTCAAGCATAAAAAACGCTGAATTATGCAGTCCTTTTCCAAAGACACCGGTATTGGGCGAGGGAGCGCCTACGATTGCTGCTATGCCGGTGCAGTGGGTAGCTATCTCCATGACAGCGGCATTTGATGCAGTTATGATATCATTTTTGAACAAAAGGTCAAGCGGTGAATACCCTGTGACCGCCAGCTCTGAAAAGACCACCAGGTCAGCGCCCTGTGACCGTGCAGTCTCAATGGCGGAAATGATCTTACTGCTATTGTAAGAGATGTCGCCGGGGATGTAATTCAGCTGTGCGAGTGCTACTTTCATCGTGCAAAGATCAGAACTTAACTCCGAGCCTGAACTTTACCATTCTGAGGCCTGACCTATCTTTTGGTTGATTGGCATCTTTAAGATCTTTAGTGAAATCAAAGAAGTCCTGGCCAAAACCCAGCCCGGCAATTAATGATGTTTCTATACCAAGTTCATATTCAATACCGACAGTGATATGCCATCCGGCATTCATTCCATAAACCTCATTTTTTGCGTTTTCATTCTTAATCGGGCCTTGATCACTTTTGGGCAGGTCAACGGTTGACTTTAGCAACATCCTTATGTCGAATCCTATGTCAGTGAAGTAAGTAAGATAACCTATCTGGTTTGTCTGCAGGCGAACACCCAGGGGTATGTTCATGTAGTGCAGATTGTACTTTATCTCATCGCCTGCAGTCACGATTGGTTTTAAATTGGTGAACACCATAAAGTGATCTTCGGTGACACTCTGTCGGCCACCAGCGGAGATAAAGCTGATTCCTGATGAGACAGCGTAGTTTTCCGCAAAGAAATGAAGGACATTAAGTCCTATGTCAAATCCTGCCTTAGCTCCCTCTCCCTGGTACTCTGATGCGTTGGAACCCATCCATGATATGACAGGATCAGCATGGACTACGAATTCCAGCTTCTGCGATATGCCGCGCAGAGGCAGAGCTGCCAGCAGCAGAATGGTAAGAGCCCTCAGAACAGACTTGTTATACACTCTTTTCATGATCTTATAATTTGCCCGTCAAAATTATAAATAAATGGCTTATTTTGTGCAGATAACAAGATATTACCGGATATATGACCCGTTGTGCTTTATTCTTCAGGCTTTTAATCTCATTATTGCTTCTGGTGCCATTCACCTCCTGCCACCGTGATCCTTACAAGGTAAACATATCAGGCATTGAATGTGATCTTGCCATCAGAGACCTGTCAAGAGATATATTTGAGACTCCCCCCAATGAGATGGCTGCCAGGGCTGATGAGTTGAAGCTTGAATATGGGAGAGCGCTGGAGACCTACAGTGAGGTGATCGGTCTGGGAGAAACGTCTGATGAAAGATGGAATTCAGCTTTCGTGATGTTTGCCACTGACATGCGCAACCTTGACCTGTGGGATGATGTGAAGCGTGTATGGCCTGACAACAGGGCTCTTGAGCAGGAGCTGGAGAATGGCTTCAGACACTACAGGTATTACTTTCCGGAAAGGCCAATACCTGAAGTGATGACATGCATCTCAGTATTCAACAACAGCATAATAGTGGATGATTCACTTCTGATGATAAGCCTTG